>NZ_JBANLY010000004.1:0-267121 GCF_037046045.1 Rossellomorea sp. LJF3
AGTGTGTTTTGATAACATTTTTATCCCCCACAAAAGCTTTATTCCTTTCTATTATACAAAAAAAGCTTGTAGACTTGGTCTAATTCTTAGACTTTGTCTACAAGCTGAAAGAAGCAAGGGAAGACCCCTTGCTTCTTTTCTTCTATGATGGGGAAGCAGCAGAACCGTCCCTGTGCTCCTTAAACAATAAGTTCTTTTATCAGGGAAAGGAGAGTGTAGACGATAATCGAGAGAATTCCTTGGACAGACAGCGCAAGGAGAAATAGGATCTTTCGGACAAACCAGTTGTACTTTCCGATTTTCGTATAAATATAGTATCCGGAGCCAAGCAGCCCCTTTTGGAAGGTGTTCTGGATTTTTTGAAAGACGGTGGTAGCGGGACGATAAATGGACAGATCGTAGAAGTCCAGCATGGTCCTCTCTAAGAGGAGGATTGTGCAGCCGTATGCGAACTGGGTGGCCAGTACGGCAGCAACGGCCAATAAGATCATTTCACCGATATCATCAGGCGTAAGAAACATAATATTTTCCTTTCTTTTTCCCTTAGGATTCGTTTAGAATGACAGCCCTTCGAGTAAACCCACAATGATTTCATACAGGAAGATCGATAGGAGTGCCTGAACCAGTAAACATCCCAGTAATTAGACCTTCCTCAGTAACCAATTAAATGTTGAAACTTTGGAGTAAAGCAGATACCCAAGTCCAATGGTGGTCTTCTGAATAACGTTACTCATTCTTTGAAAGGGATTATCGGGCTTTTCGTAAATGGAGATTGTGTAGAAATTCACCATGGTTCTTCCGAATAATAAAATCAGACAACCGAAACCGAGTTGTGTGAGTAAGATGGTAACCAATAGATACTTTATGAATTCAATGATTGTGGGGAGGATCAAGAGCATATGCGTCTACTTTTTGGAAGCATGGGAAGGTTCTTTTCCTTTTATGAGTTGGAAGCGGGAGAACCGTCCCCATGCTCCCCTATACAAAAGCGTAGAATTCCCTTTTTCTATCATACTAAATGAATCCAATTGACAAAAGACTTCCATTAACGAAACTTTCCAATTAAGTTAAACGTAATCATATATAAGGAATAAAAACAGTGGTGGACTTGAGGAGGCAGTTAATATGGAATTGTATATCTTTCTAGCTATTTTCGGTTTATATGTGTTGATTTCCCTATTGATCTTACCTATGCAATATCGCTTCTTGATCGCTTTAAAAGCGGAAGAGGAGAAGAGCCGATTGAAGGGGAAGAAGCAGGGAGAGATGTATGATGATATGAATGCTGGTGAACTGAGCCTTCATTCCAATATGCAGGGGAACCCGTTATTCTTTTTGGCTAATCTATTTGCTTCGATTTTGTATAGGGTGAGGCATGGTGGGGATCGGAAGTAGGCAAAGGAACCTGTCCGCGATCCTAGGCGATTAAATCATTAGAGAGAAGGGGGATATATTCGTTTGTACCTACTATTATCAATTTTTTTAGCCAGTATAATAGGTTTGTTCTTGTTTATATCCGTGCCCAGGGTAGGTGCATCCTGGCTTTCGGTATCATTGCCGGTTGTTTGTTCAAGTGGAGTGTACCTTAATATCTATAAGCGAATGAAGGTAATAACCCCGTTGTAGTAGAAGGTGCGCTTTCTGAACAATCAATAAAAGATACCATGGGTGAAATTCTAGGTGATAAAGATGATGTTATTGAAGATACATGTAAGAAATCGCTTGGGGAGGATGTCAGAGCGGTTGCTAATGAGAACGTTGGTGATTCTGTTGAATGCTTAATCAAGGAGAATTTATAGACTAGAGATAAATGTCGCTTTTACAAAAAAAGCAGAACCGTAAGTATTCGACGAGTGCTACGGTTCTGCTTTTCTTTATATATCTATCTATTACAGTTTCAATTATTAAAGTTGAAAAGAAGAAAACACAAACTATAATAATATTCTTACATTTGGATTTTGGACTAGTTCAGAAAGATCACTGACATTGGGTGGTTTTAAATCTTCATCACTTACTAAAAAATGTGAGTTTGAATGAATAGTAGGACTCACATTGTACACAGCTAGTGTAGATAATAAAAAGAGAACAAGCAAAAATTTTTTTACCATAAACCTTTTTTCTCCAATCCTTTATTTATTTCAATAGAATATTTAAAGGCAGACTTATAAGACTTCATTTCTTTGTAATGATTTGCGAGAATTTTACAGGAGGAATAGTATTCTTTCATTAGGTTTTCTTTTTTCAGTAAAGGATTAATGTTTTCGAGTATAGCGATGTATGAAACGTCATCTTTTTCCTTTAAATACGTCGCCTTTAATAACAATAAAATTAACTCTTCTTTTTTGTTTTGTGTTTGGGACTCACATTCGACATATAGTTTATTGAATCTCTCATAATCCTTTAAATTCAAATAACATTTTAATTTTTGGGTTTTAGTCTTTAATGTGGAAAACCCAACCTTTTCTTTAACCTTTATTGCTTGGTTATAATATACTTCAGCTTGGTCTGGTTGGTTCATTTCCAAATGCAAGTTTCCTAAATTATGAAAAATCCTGCTGACCTCAGGAGTCCCTAAAGATTTGCCGATACTTAGTGCTTTTTTACCGTAATGCAAAGCGAGTTCTAAATCACTAGTTCGCCAATAAATTACTGTAATTATGTTGTATAAATCGAAACAAACTTCCCAATTATGGCTTTTTAAATTATATATAAGAGCTTTTTCTGCACTTTGAATTGCCCTTATATAATAATGTGATAAATATTCTAATAGCGATAAGTTGTAGGTTAGAGCAGAGTATAATTTAGGATCACTTTCTAGAGCATCATGCAATATCTCAAAAAAAGTTAATGACTTTTTGAACGATTTATTAAAGTAGTAAAATTGAGCTTTAAAATAGTAAAAACTATTAATTAATAAATTGTCCTTTATACTTTTAATGTTCTCTTCTGGTAGTTCGTAACACTTAAGTTGATTAATTTCTTCTTTCGGATAAACATTATTCTTAAGTTTTTTTGTAGCTACCAATAATATAAGTGTGAGCTCTTGAAAAATATTTTGTATGCTCTTCTTATTTAGCATTTCTAAATCACTATTGCATCCATCTTCATCTAGTATAATGTTTCTGAAAATTCCCTTTAATCTATTTTTTAATTCGATATTAGGTCTTAAGCTGTTTGTAAGATAATGAATATCACAATCTAACTTTGTTGCTAGTTCCATTATAATGTCATCCGAT
Organism: Rossellomorea sp. LJF3; assembly: GCF_037046045.1. Lineage (NCBI taxonomy): Bacteria > Bacillati > Bacillota > Bacilli > Caryophanales > Bacillaceae > Rossellomorea > Rossellomorea sp. LJF3. The sequence goes on from NZ_JBANLY010000004.1 coordinate 3,237, forward strand.
GGGATGTACCTTCCATTCTCTACGTTGCTTAAGTGTGTGGGTGATACTATACCTTTTCCTAATTCCTTCAGTGACATTCCTTTTACTATCCTTAAATGTTTTATTCGTTTGCCTACATGCAATATTAAGCCTCCATACCATCGTATTACGACAAAATTACAATACATCTATTATTATAAGACAAAAATTAGAATATTTAAACTACTATTGAACTATCAAATGTAAAGGTGGGAACTAAATGAAGAAAAAGAAATTGTTTTTAAAAGCAGCTTTATCAATGGGTTTGTTCTTAGGTTTTGCTAGCTCGTCAGCAAGTGCGAGTCATCTAGAAATCACTCCTCAATCAGAAAAAATCAGCAAGTTTAGTGGAGTAAACTCAAAGTATGTAAATAACAACAAAGAAGAGTTAATAAACAAAATGGAGGAACTAGGTGTTAAAAAAGGGAAGATTAAAGGTCTACTCAAAAAGATTGCCAATGGGAAAACACTCGACTCTAACAACCCAGAAAAAGTAAAAGCCGCAAAAGAAGAACTTGCTTTAACTCTTGAACACCCAAAAAAAGAATATGAATTTGAAGACGGTTCAGTTCTAAAAGTAAGCATCACCCCACCTTCCAATGAAAATAATTTATTAAAGTCTGATGGCCCTGAGAGGTCGTATAGTTGTGGTTCTGGATACTGTGTGTATGTTGATCACAAAATTACAGCATCAACAGCAACACTCGACGCAGAGGCAAAAGTTACGTTTGGATTAAACTACGGTGCAGCAGATAACATCTCTAGTATGAAAGAGCTAGTGGTTGGTGTCACCGGCGGCACTCATTCCGATAAGAGAATTGATATTCCTCGTCCAACTGAAGATATCTATAATGATATTCCCGCTATTGCTAATGGTGCATTTACTGTAAAGTACTTTGGAGAGTCTTATGGAACCGTTGAAAAACTAAGGTTAAGTGTAGGTAGCGACACATATAATGTATTTTTATACTAGGGGGAGAACTCATGAAAAAGAAATTAGTACTATTTATTCTTGCTTTGTTTTTGACATTCCCAATGACTTCTTTAGCAAATTCAAGCAAAGCCAATTCTCAAGCTAATAAGGTTGGCATTGAAAAACAAGCTGAAAATTATTTTGATAACCTTGATATTAAAGAGAAGAATAAACAAAAAGTGTTGAAGAAAATTAAAAGTGGAAAGTTATTGAATGCTGATAATCCTGATAAATATACGCCGGAGGTCATTGAGGAATTGACTGTAGATATGGATGAGCCTGTAAAAGAATATACCTTTGAAGACGGTTCAAAAGTAAGAGTTAGCGCAGTGCCAGGACCACAAAGAGTTATCAATTGCGGCAGTGGTTATTGTGCTTATGATTATTATCTGATTAAGCGAGAAGCTTTCAATACTGTAGCAGAATTCAGAGCAGATTTCACCATTGTTCAGGGGGACAGTGAGCCTGATTACATAAGGCATGTGTATGATGCATCTGTTTCATATTATCCTGGATACGTAGAAGATTACAACCTTTTAGTTAACAGAGCTACAGAGTATGTATATGGAGGTGGCGAAGAAGCCAAGGCAACATTGTACTTTACATGTATAAGTACTGGAGGTACAGCTTCTTTTGATGCATATCTCAGGTTGGTTGTAGGCAATGATGGATTTTCAGTCGTGCCTAGTGGCAATTGGTATAACTAATGCGTAGATGTCTGGTAATTTTATTGATATAATTAGTGAAATGCTATGTTGAGAGGAGGATTTTAGTGATTGGACCTACTGGAGCTGCGATGACTGTATTTATTCCTCTAATCATATTGCTAATACTTATTGTGTCATGTTTTATCTACATTAAAAAAAGAATCAAAAATAAATAATTTCTAACTGTTGCCCACTTTATAGATTAGAGTGGGCTTATTTGTTATTTTATAATAAAAGATGAACTCATGTTAAATAATTTTCTGAATAGTAGGTATTCTCAAATAACCATTCTTAGTTAGTCCCCTTGTTTTAATAATGGCGGATGAGTAGTATCTACCGACCTAGAGTAAGAATTAAACGGATATGCTGAGCCGTCGACTTACAACCCGGATGTGAAATACAGCGAGTACTTTGTGAAATTCGCCCGGGAAGCAAGGGAGAATGGAACCGGCCTCTGGGCTTACGGTGAAAATGGCACCACTAAAGGGGATTTGGACCCAAAGGAAGAAAAGAAAACAACAACAGCCGCCACACCGAAATCCAGCTCCAGCGCCACAACGGAAGAACCGGCAGCTGGTCAAGGACAAGATTATTATCAAAACTGTACGGAACTGAGAAAAGTCTATCCGGATGGAGTCCCAGCAGATCATCCTGCTTATGCCCGAAAGCATGACCGGGATAAAGATGACTGGGCGTGTGAGAGATAAAGAGAGAGTATGGCCATTCCTTTTGTGAGGGAATGGCTTTTTATATTTGCAAAAATGTTGATGAATGACTGGAACTTCCCCCCATCTCAATCGTATATAAAGGAAAGACGAAAAATGGGGGAACTGATATGAAACAACTTTACATCAAACAGAAAGTATTCAGTCTCAGCGAAAAATTCACCGTAAAGGACCAGGACGAGAAGGACGTTTATTATGTCGAGGGGAGTTTTATGAAGGTCCCGAAGACATTCACTATTATGAATCAAGACCGCGATGAAGTAGCCCTGATCACGAAAAAGGTGTTGAGCTTTTTGCCGACATTTTTTGTCGAGGTGAATGGTGAAGAGGTCGTGACGATCAAGAAGGAATTATCCTTTCTGAAGGCCAAGTATTCTATTGATTCGGCAGACATTGAAGTGGAAGGAAACTGGATGGATATGGACTTTCAGGTGTTACATCAGGGGAGAGTCGTGGGTGAAGTGGGCAAGAAATGGTTCAGTTGGGGAGACAGTTACAGGGTGCAGATCCTGGAGGAAGAGATGGAAACGATGATTCTGGCGCTTGTGATTGCGATTGATTGTGTGAAGGCGGATCAGGCGAATAATACTGCGACGTTTTAAAGAAGGAAGCACGGGAACCGTCCCCGTGCTTCCTTATGTAATCTCCGAAATGTAACAAAGAAACCTATATTAAAATAAGCAACGTCACTCCTCTCTCTTTGCAATAAGTAACTAGCAGTAATAAAGAATAAAATCCCGAAGAAGAATGAAAATGACAGAACTTTCTGTTCTCCAAATTTTGTGATACGCTTTCTTATACACTTTTAGATATAAAAACAGACGATCATGTAGATTAATGTATAAGGTTAGGGGGAGTTTACCTTTTGTTCTTTTATCAACAAAAGGAAATCGACAAATTTTCTAGAATTATAGTAGAATTATAATAGTGGTAAAAAATGAGGAAACGTTTCCATAAGGATGTGTCAGTTTTGGTAACAATAAAGGAAGTTGCAAAAGAAGCTAATGTTTCAATCTCCACTGTTTCAAGAGTGCTTAATAAGAGCGGGTATACAAGTGAAAAAACGAAAGAAAAGGTTCTTGATGCAGTTAAAAAACTCAACTACCAGGGGAGTCTGGTGGCTGCTGCAATGAAGAAGAAACAAACATTGACTCTTGGTTTAATCATACCTGATATAAAGAATATTTTTTATTCAGATCTGACTAGAACAATAGAGGATCGGGCAAATAGTCATGGATTTAACATCTTTTTATGTAATACAGATAACAATTTGCAGAAAGAAGCAGAGTATATACACCTACTGATTGCTAAAGGAGTCGATGGAATCATCTTTTCATCTCCAGAGGCTGATGATGGAAATATAGAGGAATTGAGAGAAAACTACCCTGAACTGCCAGTCGTCATATTAGGGGGGAAATTCCCGAAATTAATTCTAAATGAGATCATAGTTGATAATGTTGATGGAGCCTATAAAGCGATGAGACATCTTCTGGATTTAGGTCATAAGGATATTGCCTTTATCGGTGGGGATCCTGAAACTTACGCATCCATCGAAAGGCATCAAGGGTACAAGTTAGCATTGAATGAAAGAGGTGTTCCCATAAAGGACGATTATGTGATTTTTGACAAGTTTTATATTGAAAGCGGTTATAAAAATGCAATGAGATTGTTGCAAAAAAATGATAGGCCATCGGCAATCTTTGCGGTTAGCGACAGTGTGGCTGTGGGTGTCTACAAAGCTGCAAGGGAGCTGAATATTAGAATCCCCGAGCAATTGTCAGTTGTTGGTTTTGATGATTCTCAATATGCGGAAATTTTATATCCTATGCTTACGACTATACGAACACCAATTAAAGAAATGGGTCAAAGGGCGATCGAAATCATGGTGAAAGCAATAAAGGAAAAACAAATAATCAAAGAAACTGTCCTCTTTTATCCGACTCTTATTGAAAGGGAGTCAACAATGGAGATAGAAGCAAATGATTAAAAGACATTTGGAGATTCAGGATAAATGAATATAATTTTATAAATTTTCAAAAAAATCATTGAAAGTGGTTTACTAAGTATGTATAATTTGATTTAAATAAGTGGAAACGTTTCCATATTATTTAAATCATTTTTTTTTGGATCAATAAGTATTGTCCACTCAACTAAACTAAACATCAAAGTGTTTGTGCTATTATCAACTCCAGATTGTCCCTATTTTATATGTTTAAAGCTGCAAGAAGCCCTATAAGCAACGTTTTCATTTTCTGAATGGTATCCAACTCGTAAATTAAAAATGAAATAGGTTTCTAGTAGGTTTTGTGGAAACGTTTCCAGAAATAGTCTTTTACAAGATTTATTTATTCTCTTACAGATCATGTAAATCTAACCTAATTGAATGGATTAACATTAAATCTCATTCAAGGTATCCAACTCAATAACAACGATGAAAGGGGATTGGAATGTACGACTACAACATATTTATTCAAGGGTTTCCCGGAAAGTCATCCACTCATGGGGGGCTTGGGTGGAGTACAGTTACGTTATTGTCCCGCAATGACCAACACATTATTATCGATGTCGGCAGCTTCGGTGTCAGGCCTTTACTATTAGATAAGCTCGAAGCCAGAGGTTTATCTCCAAGTGACATCTCTATGGTTTTATTGACACATACGCATTGGGATCATTGTGTTAATTGGACTATGTTCCCCAACGCGACCATTGTTGTAGGGCAGGTGGATATGGATTGGGCAATAAACGAACCACCTGGAGGTTGGCATGTTCCTGAATTGTATGTGAAAGAATTAAATTCTTCTCCACAAATAAGGTTGGTCAACGATTCTGAAGAAATTGTTCCTGGCATTGTGGCGCATCAAACGAAAGGACATTCACCAGGTCATTTGGCATACACCGTAGACAATGGTGATTATGATTTGATATTTAGTGGGGATGCCGCTAAGAATAGGGCGGAGCTTTTATCAAGGAACGTCGATATGACACTTGATCTTTCAGAGAGCCAGCATTCTATCGAATACTTATGGAGTTTATGGAAAAAAAGGGAGAATAGTATTTTAGTACCCGGACATGATATACCTTTGAAACTGGTTAACGGGGAACCTGTTTATGTTCATGAAAGAGAAGCAGACTTACAATACTGGTTTTCTGATACATTGGAGGATTATACAACGATTGAATTGGCAGAGGAGTCAAAGTTAGCAAAACAGTCCAAGTAGGATTACCTTAACTTCTTTAACTGTCCAAGGGATATTTACAAATAAATGAAAAGGCTTACATTGTGTTTTCGTAAGTTAGCAGTTTAGCAGTTTTAAAATTTTTGTAGTAACGGAATTGATAACTAAATTTGAATGAGGTGTATAAACAATGAGTGATAAAAAAAAGCAACGTGTGCTCGTGACTGGCGGGTCTAAAGGGCTAGGACGTGGAATTGCCCTGGCTTTCGCAGAGACCGGTGCATCGGTGGTCATTGCTGATATTGATCCTGAAGCGGGCGAGCGCTGTGTGGAGGAGATCATTGAATCTGGAGGAGAAGGTTTATTCGTCTATACGGATGTAGCGTCAAGTGAAGATGTGAGAAACCTCTTTGAGGAAGCGCGTCATTTCCAAGGCGGTATAGATGTACTTGTGAACAATGCTGGTATTGGTCACGGACCGCTCTCGGAAAGACACTTTCTAAAAACGGACTTCCCTATGTGGGAGAACCTCATGAATGTACACCTTAATGGACTCTACTACTGCAGCCAAATGGCAGCGAGAGCAATGGTCCATCAGGGTGAGGGCGGGGTCATCATCAATATGAGTTCTGGTGGAGCTACGCGCGCGCATCGGAATCGTGTCGCTTACGACGCGACGAAAGGTGCCATTGAGGCCGCTACAAGAGCAATGGCACTTGATCTGGCTCCGTGGAAAATCCGGGTGAATGCTGTGATGCCAGGCGCCATAGAGGTTGAAAACCGTACAGCAGTCGGGGAGGAGTCCTCACCTGACCTTCTCATTCCACTTGGCAGGCTTGGAATGCCTCAGGACGTTGGTCAGGGAGTCCGTTTCTTGGCTTCACCTGATGCATCTTACATTACAGGTCATGTCTTAGCCATTGATGGTGGACTCACTTCTCAGCTTCGGGCGCCAAGTATGGATGCCGATGTAGCGCTCTCTATGGACGAAATCGACTTAGGGATGGCTACCACCGGAGTCAAAGAATAAATGCCTTCCCTTCCAACTGCTCATTCGTTCAAGGATTAGAATAATGGATTGAGAGTTTAAGATTTTACCCCCTAGTAGGAATATGATCAATATTTTAAAGGAGGAAAATAGTATGAAAACCTCATTTGCAAATATGTTCGGTGTCGAAAAACCAGTATTAGGTATGGTTCACTTAGGTCCGCTGCCTGGATCGCCCCTATATGAAGGGAATATCGATCATGTATTAGAAGCTGCCATCCGTGATGCAAAAAGTCTTGAAAAGGGCGGAGCCAGCTCCGTGATGGTAGAAAACTTTAATGACTATCCATTTTACCCTGAAACAGAGGAACCTGAAACAGTAGCGGCGATGACACTGATTGCTCACGAAATTCGCCGTGAAGTGAAGCTTCCAATGGGGATTAATATCCTGAGAAATTCGTGGAAATCTGCTCTAGCAGTTGCTGGAACAGTAGGGGCTGATTTTATCAGACTTAACGTCCTGACAGATGCATATGTAACCGATCAGGGTCTCATTAACGGTACGGCGCACTTGGTGGCAAGATATCGTAAATTTCTTGGTTTAGAGAATAAAGTCAAGATTTTCGCAGATATCCAAACAAAACATGCAGCTCCTTTAGCGGCTCGTCCTATTGATGTCTTGGCTCGTGATACTGCCTATCGTGGAATGGCGGACGCTATCATTCTTGCGGGTGAGGAATCAGCTCAACCTCCTTCCATTGAGAATTTAGAGGCGGTAAGGAATGCAGTCCCTGATGTTCCAATCATTATCGGCAGTGGAATGAAAGTCGAAACCGCCAATCTGCTCAAATATGCGGATGGAGCTGTCTTTGGATATGGGGCGAAAGTGGATGATATTATGACGAACCCGGTTGACGAGGACAAAACACGCCGCTTCTGCGAAGGGGTGGACAGAGAAAGAAACTCTCAATTGGTTTAGTTTTAATAGAAAAAGAGTATCGAAGGCGTTGGGACCGAAACCTTATTACAGTAAGGGGTTAGTGCTGGTATGTGTCTTGATATTCTTATAAAAGAGAATAGGAGGAATTAACATGATGATGGAAAGAGTAATAATTGACACGGATCCGGGGGTAGACGACCTTGCCGCAATCTATCTTGCACTTGCGTCACCGGAAATGCATGTTGAAGCTTTGACGACAGTACATGGAAATATTGAGGTGGAGACTGCGACTCGTAATGCCCTTTCATTACTTGAATTAGCAGGCAGGACGGATATCCCCGTTTACCGGGGAGCAAGCAGGCCCCTCATACGTCAACCGCAATTTGCCAAGCATATTCACGGCAATAACGGTTTTGGTGGAGTCGAGGCCCCAGCCCCTACCGTATCAGAAGCCGGGGAGTTTGCAGCCATGGAGATTGTGAGGCGCTGTAACGAAGCACCAAACGAGATCACTATTTTAGCGATAGGTCCATTAACCAATGTGGCTCTGGCTCTATCTATAGACCCTGGTATTGCGCAGAAAGTGAAAAGGATCATTGTCATGGGTGGCGCAGTCCGTGTTGCCGGGAACTATTCCCCAGTGGCGTCCTTCAATCTGGCAACTGATCCCGAGGCAGCAAGGGTGATATACAATTCTGGTGCCCCAATCGTACAGGTAGGTCTCGATGTATGTACAAAAGTGAGAATCTCACACGAAAACCTTGAACGTATCAGGTATGCGAATACGCGACCAGGAACTTTCCTATTAGAGGCCGCTGAATTTCGGCGCAAGGCTTACATTGCTGCCAAGCAATCGTCAGAAACAGAGACAGGCGTTTTCTTTAATGACGTCCCAGCCGTAGCTTATGCCCTTTGGCCAGAACTCTTTAAGGTCCAGCCGGCTTTTGTTTCAATCGAGACAAAAGGGGAACTGACAGCCGGTCAGACGGTCACTGAGTTTACAGGACAGTGGGGTCATTCAGAATCAAATACATCCATCCTGATGGATGTAGATGGAGAGACAGTGGCACGACGTTTTGCAGAACGAATTTCTACTTTGGAAACAAACTATGCAGAGACGCAAAAATAAATCGTTTTGCGCGCCGAGATATCTTAATATTTAGAAAACTATTTATTGAAGGGGTGACTCCATGTCAACTCTCATTAAAAACGCAACCATCATAACGATGGATGACCAGTCAGGTATCATTCAGGGCAGTGTATGGGTGGAAAATGGACGCATAAAAGAAGTCATCCCACACCTCCCTGGGAGTGAACCAACAATTCACGTAAATGAAACAATCGATGGATCTGAAATGATCGTCATGCCTGGTATGACGAATGCTCATTATCATTCCTATTCGAATCTGTTAAAAGGAACAACCAGCCATCTTCCATTAGAAATGTGGTCCCTTTATACAACAGCATATGGTTATTCACTTGATGATGAAGATATTTACCATGCAGTCCTTTTAGGTGTAATCGATATGATTAAAAGTGGGGTGACCAGTTGCATTGACCATTTTCCTCATATCAGAAGATCAGAAGCAGCCCTTAAAGCATACGAGGCATCTTCCATTAGAGTAGGATTTGCTCCCATGATGCACGATGTTCCTGATCATCATTTTCTTCCAGTTGACTTGCCGATCGATACAAAGCGAAAACTGGACCAAGCATCACCGATATCAGTGGTTGAAATGAGAGCCTTTTATAACTCTCTTTTCGATAGGTGGCACGATAAAAATGATCGAATTCAAATAGTAGTCGGTCCAAATGCTCCGCAGCGATGTTCCCAGGAAATGCTCGCGTTATGTAAGGAATTAAGTGAACAAAGTGGGGCATATGTTCATACACATCTTCTCGAAACAAGAATTCAAAAGGAAGTCGGGGATTCGGCGTTTTCGGGCGGTATACTCGGCAGACTGCAGGATCAACAATTACTTTCAAGAAAGTTGTCCACCGCCCATTCCATTTGGATTGAAGATGATGAGGCAGAGATGTTAGCTGAACATGGGGTTTCCTTTGTTCATAATCCAGTCAGTAATATGATGCTTGGCAGCGGGAGAGCGAACGTATCATCCTATCTTGAAGATGGAATCAACGTGGCCTTAGGAACGGATTCCTCCAATTGCGGAATCTCCCATAACCTTTTTGAAGCCATGAGGATAGCCGTTATGCACAGCCGGCAAGAACACCCCAATTTTCATGAATGGCTGCAGCCGATAGATGTCCTTAAAATGGCGACAGTTGGGGGAGCACACATATTAGGCGAAGAGAAAAAGCGGGGGAAAATTAAACAGAATTATGAAGCGGACCTTGTTTTACTAAACAAGCGCTCATCTGCTTTAACAGTGAATGCCGATGTCATTTCTCAGCTTGTGTACTACGAAAATGGGAGTTCGATTGAATCAGTGATGGTCAAGGGAGAATGGATTCTCAAGAATCGTAAAATGGTTTCATTCGATGAAGAAGCGGTAATTCAAGCAGTAAAAGAAAAACAGGAATCCCTTCTTCAAAAAAGCCGGGCAAGTGTTCAGTGGGCGAATGAAGTTGAACCCTATTTCACTGATATGTATAAAAAGTTTCATCCTCATCCTGGAGAGAAAAAGGCTGGCAGCAACCGAATGGATGCTGCTCATGAGCAAGGAAAATTTGAAGGAATGAAATCTTAGAAAACCCATATAAAAGGAGGACTATACATGAAAAGTATAAAAAAGGATTTTACGCTTATTTCCATATTGCTCATTCCCATTGGTGTTGCCGTCAATGTAGTTGCTGGAGAATTGGTTGAATTATTAAAGATCCCTCTTTTCTTAAATCAAATCGGCACGATGATTGTTGCGATGGTAGCCGGTCCTTGGGTTGGAGCAGTAACTGGAGGCGTCTCAAAACTGATATTCGGGATTTTCAACCCTACTCAGCTGGCGTTTATGCCGGTTGCCATGGCTTCAGGGATTGTAGTAGGTCTCATGGCAAAAAAGGGGCTGACAAAAAATGTTTGGAAGGTCGCATTTACAGGCTTTATTGTCGCAATTGTTGCCATCTTAATCGCTACCCCGACCACGGTTATTGTATTCGGTGGAGCTTCAGGAACCGGATCAGATACAATCACTGCCGTACTTTTAGCTTCAGGCAAAGAAATATGGACATCCGTTTTTACACAAAAGATATTTGTTGAAAGTATTGATAAAATTCTCTCGATTTTAGTTGCCTATATGATTGTGCGTAAGATGTCAGATCAATACCTGTCTAAACAAAAGTATGGTCACTTATATCTTACGATGAACAATAAAAATAGAAGTACTAAAATAGGAGCTTAAAAAAATACGGGGTGAACATGTTGAGGAATCTGCGGTCACTGCACCACCCACCCCGTTATATCGTGTTTCTGCTTTCGGAAAGTATATTTCAAGAATAACAGAGGGCTTGAAGGGATTGACCGGATTTTTTTTATTAATCAGCCAAAAATGAACCTTACCATGAAAGGGGAGATACACATATGGAAAAACTGAGAAGCTTCATTCTAAATCTCTATCCAACTACTAAATTCTTGTTTGCCGCCTTTTTGATGATGACCCCGTTACTGTTACCAGGTTATATCTACTCTTATTTAGTCCCCGTGTTATGTTTATTTATTGCAATGGCAGCTGGAAAAACAAAGCAGTACGCCGACTTCGTCTTAAAAGGATTGATACCGATTGTTTTCATGATTTTCCTTCTGCAATCATTTTTCTACCCTGGAGAGACCATATTATGGTCATGGAGCATCTTCTCCATTAAACAAGAAGGAATCCATTTCAGTTTACAATTAACCTCCAAAATATTGGCGGTGGGATCAGCCATTGTGTTATTTTTTCAGATTACAAAAATCAATGATTTATCCCGTGCATTAGAAATAGCAGGAGTTTCACCAAAAGCTACCTATGTCCTTTCATCTGCACTTACGATTATTCCGGAAATGAGGCTGCATTTATTACGGATTATGGATGCACAAAGAACCCGTGGTGTTGAAACGGAAGGGAATCTAAGTATAAGGGTAAAAGCATTTGTACCGGCATTAACCCCACTGATATTATCATCATTCTCAAGCACAGATGAGAAAGCCATCACGCTGGAATCCCGTGCTTTCACTGCCCGTACAAAGAAGACAAGCTTACATCAACTGGAAAAGACGAAGAGTGATCATGTGGTAAGAGTTGTACTATTGATTGTATTTGTTTCCATCTTGATCTGGAGGTTTTTCTTATGAGTGGAATCGAGATTAGAAATCTATCATACCAGTATCCTACTGGAAGTGAAAAAGTATTGGATGATCTGAATCTTACGATCGAAAGCGGGAAATTTTACGCTCTGGTCGGTGTGAATGGTGGGGGAAAGACCACACTTTGCAATGTTTGCCGAGGTTTTATACCACATTTTTTTAATGGTGATAGAAGTGGGGAAGTGCTGATTGATGGGAAGGATGTTTGTGAATGGGATCCAAGTGAGCTTGCTCAAAAGGTAGGGTTTGTCTTCCAAAATCCATTTACCCAAATCAGCGGTGTGAAGGAAACTGTTTTTGATGAGATTGCTTTCGGACTTGAGAATCTGGGAGTTGAAATCAGTGTCATTAAACAGAAAGTACAAGACATCATTACATTGCTGGGGATTGAGTATATCCAGCACAAAAACCCGAATGAACTGTCGGGGGGTCAAAAACAACGGGTCGCTTTAGCGTCCATTATCGTAATGGAACCGGATATTCTCATTTTTGATGAACCGACATCACAGTTGGATCCACAAGGTACGGAAGAAATATTCAGGGTAATCGATATTATGAAGAAAAAAGGAAAAACCATTATTTTAGTAGAGCACAAGATTGAATTGATTGCTGAATATGCAGACTATGTGATTGTCCTTCAGGATGGGCAGATTAAGAAACAAGGAAGTACGGAAGAGGTGCTTTCTGAAGAAGGTACACAGGATTATGGATTGGGATTGACCCAGTATACGCTATTGGATCTACAAATGCGGAAACACGATATGCATACAGAAAGAATACCCATCACTGAAAGGGACTCCGTTCAAGTAATGAAACAATGGATGGAACTAGAAGGGGTGAAAGGATGAGCTATTTAACTTTAAATGACGTTACCTACTGTTATCCAAATGGTTTTAAAGCGGTTGAAAATGTCAGCATGTCATTTGAAAAAGGCGAATCAGTAGCCATTGTTGGACAAAATGGGGCCGGGAAAACAACAACAGTGAAAATGATGAATGGATTAACAAAGCCGACCCAAGGTGATGTGATCATTGATGGTTTGAATACAAAAGATTACACAACCGCTCAAATATCTAAAAAGGTGGGGTATGTCTTTCAGAACCCTGATGATCAAATTTTTCACGAAAATGTAAAAAGTGAAATTAGGTTCGGGCCTAAAAACCTTGGATTCTCACAGGAGAAGATTGAAGAAAATGTAATGAAGGCAGCAGAATTGACAGGAATCGTGCCATTCTTGGATATCCATCCGTATAACCTGCCTTATTCCATGAAGAAATTTGTCACCATTGCTTCGGTCATTGCGATGGATACGGATACGATTATCTTAGACGAGCCAACAGCTGGACAAGACTCCCTGGCCATTAAAAGACTGGGGCACATCATTGATTCATTGGTTCAAGAAGGGAAAACCATCATTACCATTACACATGATATGGAATTTGTCGTGAATAACTTTGAACGTGTCATCGTGATGGCAAATAAGAGAGTCGTTCAGGATTCTCATAAGCAGGATGTGTTCTGGAACCATGGTGTCCTGGCAGAAGCGATGTTGAAACAGCCTCATATCAGCCGGTTATGCAATACATTAAATTTCAATGAAAAAGTTTTAGATATCAACCAAATGATCGATGTGCTAAAAAAAACTTCAAGTAAGGTAAAGGTCACTCTATAAACCGGAATCCACTAGGGGGAGAATCGAAATGAAAATCGGTATTATACATGCAACCTGCAATGCTGTACCACCTTTGAATGCAGCCTTCAAACAATTGGCACCAGAAGTGACGGTTTTAAATTTTGTTGACGAGAATATCCAGTATCATGCCAACCAAATGAATGGAATCGATGACAAATCATTTCGGGATTTTGTCCATTTGGCCAGTAAAGCACAGGAAGCGGGAGTAGACGCGATTATTGTAGCATGCACTGTGCTCACACCTGTAGTGGATGCTGTGAAGCCATTTATATCCGTCCCGATCTTTGCGGTGGATCGCCCGATGTTAGAAAAGGCCGTTACTCATTATACAAAAATTGGCGTTGTGGCGACGACTGCTCCATCCGGGCCCGCAACGAAAGCCCAATTGGAGAAGCTTGCCAAGGAATGGGGCAGGGAAGTGGAAATTGAAACGGAGATTATTACGCAGGCGATGACAGAATTGAAGGCTGGTCATGAGGTCGAACATAATCATCTGAATCGTCTTGCCGCAGCGGAATTGCAAAAAAGAGGATGTGAAGCCATCATTCTTGCCCAGATTACGCAGGCATGTGCAGAAGTTGAAGCGAGTACATTAGGAATTCCGGTGTTAACCAGTCCGAAAGAAGCGGTGAAAGCGGTCATTGGTGCATTGGAAGGGGATAAAGTAAACGCTTAGGTTACGGTACTTCCCTGTTCTTCAGCCCTTGAAATGATTTCAAACAAAAAGGAGAGATTTCAATGAAAGTAAGTTTTATTGGATTAGGCGTCATGGGCACAGGTATGGCATTCAATCTGGCAAAAGGTGAAAAAGAAGATGAGTATGAGTATCTTGTGTGTGATGCAAATCCACAGGCATTAGAAGAATTCAATGCACAAGGGATTAAAACCACAACGGATATCTTGGAGACTGCAGATAGTGATTATCTATTTCTTTGTCTGCCAGACTTAGAGATTGTCAAAAAGGTTGTAGTAGGGGAAAACGGTCTACTGAAATATATGAAGCAGGGTCAGACCATTGTGGACTTTAGCACCATCAGTTATTTAGGAGCAGTAGAAGTCGCAGAAACCTGCAGGGAGAATGGAATCGAATATATGGATTGCCCCATTTCGGGTCATCCCAGAACAACGGTCGAAGGAACACTTACGATCATGTGCGGCGGGAATGAAGAACTATTTCACACACTGAAACCAATGCTTGACCGGATGGGGAAACAGATCCTCTACATGGGTGACAACGGGGCTGGGCAGCTGACGAAAATGATTAATAACTGTGTATTAAATATTTGTTGTGCAAGCTTCAGTGAATTATTACCCGTTGGAGTGAAGCTTGGTTTAGATCCAGAGAAACTCGGTGATGTATTAATGACGGCAACTGGATCAAGTTTTGCTTCGAAAACATTGATTCCTAAGGTGTTAGAAGGGGATTTTGAACATAGTTTTTCACTTGAAAGAGCCTATAAAGACATGGAAAGTATGAATGAAGTATTAACGAAATACCAAATTCCGCTGCCAACGTTGAGTGGAACGATGCAAACGTATCAACTTGCCTTACAAAACGGACAAGGTGATTTCTACAAGCATGCCATGATATGTTATTTTGAAGATTTGTTAGGTGTAAAAGTGCGTAATAAGAGCTATCAAGAAACAGAAGCTGAATTGGTAAAGTAGTACATAAAAACATAGGATGGGGGTGAATTTATTGCGCTTTGGTGTGATTGCAGATGATTTTACCGGTGCCAGTGACATCGCTTCTTTCTTTGTGAAAGGCGGACTCAGTACCGTTTTATACTCTGGAATACCTGAAATGGATGAGGTTCCAAAGGCAGAGGTATGTGTCATTGCCTTGAAAACACGTACTCAAGATCCAAATGACGCTGTCGACGATTCACTCGAGGCAATCGCCTGGTTAAAAGAGCAGGGTGCGCAACAGTTTTATATAAAATATTGTTCTACCTTCGATTCTACACCTGAAGGGAATATCGGCCCGATTTGTGATGCTGTAATGGAAGAATTGGACGTTCCTTATACGATTCTTTGTCCTGCCCTTCCCGTAAATGGACGGGTTGTGAAAAATGGATGTTTATATGTAAATGGAGTTCCACTCGATAAGAGCCCAATGAAGGATCATCCGCTTACGCCCATGCGGGATTGTGATCTGGTTCGTTTAATGGACGCCCAGAGCAAATTTCCCAGTGTGAAATTGCCGGATACTTTAGACAAGAAAGAAGTAAATGAATGGATGACAGGAATAGCCGCACAACATAAGGATTCGCCTTTTTATATCGTACCAGATTACGAGAAAGAAGAAGACGCGGAAAAGCTGGTAGAGTTATTTGGAGAGCTCAAACTCATCACAGGTGGAAGTGGCCTTGCCTATCCATTGGCTAAAATGCATAAGGAACAAGCGGATGCGGATGACTTTGCGCGATCGAATTCGCCAGCGTTACTGTTAGCAGGGAGCTGCAGTGAAGCGACTCGAAACCAGATTACAGAATATCAACGTTCAGGTGGTAAAACCTACTTCATGGATCCTCTTAAATTGATGTCAGGGGAAGAATCGATCGAGAAGATTTGGAATGTGATTTCTCAAAACAAAGAAGAATCCATCCTGGTATACAGCAGCGACACACCTGAAAATGTGCGGGATATTCAACAAAAAGGGAAAGAAGAAGTGGCCGGAAGATTAGAAAAAGCCACCGCAGACCTGGCAAAACTGGCTGTTCAAGCCGGGTTTCACAGAATCATCGTGGCAGGCGGAGAAACGAGTGGGGCGGTGGCCAAACGGCTTGGGTACCATGGATATCATATTGGAGATAGTATTTCACCAGGAGTACCTACTATGATCCCAATAGAAGATAAACGTATTCGGATGGTGTTTAAAAGCGGAAACTTTGGACAATCGGACTTTTTCCTTCAAGCCTTATCTTTAACATAAGAGAGAAGTGGAAAATATGGATCAATCAGTAGATAAGAAGATAAAGGATGCCATTTGGGTGGCCCAAAGTCTCTTTCAACGCGGGAAAGCAACGGGGAGTGTTGCAAACCTAAGTTTTCTCCACGAGGGCAAAATGTATGTGACGGCTACGGGAACTTGCTTTGGAACTCTTAAACACGAGGAGTTTGCTATACTGGAAATGGATGGAAGGCAATATGGTGACATAAAACCAAGCAAAGAATGGCCATTACATTTGTCGGTATACAAAGCAAAGCCTGATGCTGGTGCAGTTCTTCATGTTCACAGCACGTATAGTGTACTTTGGAGTTGTCTGCCTGGCCTGAATGAATCGGATTGTGTGCCGGACCATACTCCATACTTGAAAATGAAGCTGGGAACCGTTGGTTTAATTCCTTATGAACAACCCGGTAGTCAAGAATTGTTCCGCGAGTTTGATAAACACGTACATGCAAGTGATGGATGGTTGTTGAGCCATCACGGCCCAGTAGTACCCGGAAAAGGTATCATGGAAGCATTTTTTGCATTAGAAGAATTAGAGGAAAGTGCCCATATTGCCTGGGAGCTTCGAAAAGTTAATACAGAGTGACGGAAGGAAGCACGGGGACGGTTCTCGTGCTTCCTTTTTCTATTATAAGAGAAGCAACAGAACCGTCCCCATGCTTCTTTAAATCTACTTTAGCGCTACTTAAG
Source organism: Rossellomorea sp. LJF3 (assembly GCF_037046045.1). NCBI lineage: Bacteria > Bacillati > Bacillota > Bacilli > Caryophanales > Bacillaceae > Rossellomorea > Rossellomorea sp. LJF3. The sequence continues at coordinate 20,403 of NZ_JBANLY010000004.1, forward strand.
AATTATGAGTATTTTCCTATTTATAGAAAAACCTGGGTTCATAATAGAATGCCCACAGAAACGATGGTACGATATTCTATGAATTGGAATTTTATAGGATGTTAGTGGAGATATTCATAGAGAAAGGACCGATCACATGCACACTGAAATCAAGATTCAGTACAACGAGACGGAGAGGGCGCTCTCCAAGCTTCGTCAGACGATTGACGCTTGGAATACGACGTATCCAAGGCAGATTGGCGGGGCGAACGAACTGGAGGTCATTAACAAGCTAAATGAACTCAATGAGCAATGCCAGAAGATGTTGGAGAGCTATCAGCAGCTTTTGATGGAAAACCAGGCGGCCACTCAACTTTCTGTAGAAGGCATGGAAGAAACCGATCGTACTCTTTCTTCTGCCATGACCTTGAGCCGGTAAAGGAGGCATTCTATGAAAATACTGGATGTTGACGGCTTTCAACATGGAATAAAGGAGATAGAGGAAACCCTGTCTTCCCAGAGAGATCAGGTAGAGCAGATTGAAAGAGCCGTTCAGGAAGTGGTTAATCTGGATGAGGCGTTCAAGGGGGAGGGTGGGAATGCGATCCGGGACTTCTACAGGAGTCAGCACCTTCCCATGCTGGAACAATACCAGTTGTTTTTATCCGACTATCAATCCGTCATCCGGCAGATGAAGGAGGCTCTAGATCACGTGGAGCCTTCACCTGACGGGTTTATGAGACAGAGCTTTCTGGACAACGAAGTGGAAGAAGGTCTTCACCGTGCACGGCGGACAACGGTGGAATTGACAGGGGAAGCCAATTCGACCATCAGAAGTGTATCAGACATCGTATCGGTGCCAAGAATCCAGGACTGGTCGTTTTTACAGCAGGTGACCCATGCCCAGGAGGAAAAAGAACGCAGCCTCCGAAAGCTGCATGAGTTCGACCATACTCAAACGGCTTCCCTTGCGCCCCTCGAAGAACAGGTCCACACCATGACGCAGCAAATCGCTCGGCTCCAAACTGTTTTTCAAAAAGGAAAGCTTGGTATAATAGAGAAGAAGGCTCATCAGGAAGACTCATCGTTTTTATCCAAACTATCCGAGTTTACATCGGCCATGGCCAAAAATAAATTATCCGAGTTTCTTGGGACCGTGGAAGGAGCCCTTTTTGCGATCGTCGATATTGTGAGCGATCTCGTCGACACGCTCATCGCCCTGTTCACCGATCCCATCGGATTCTTCAAAGGCATCATTCATACCGTCCTTCACCCCATCGACACGGCGAAGTACATATGGAATGACCTGAAACAATCCTTTGAAGAAGAAGTCGTCAACGGAGATGTGCGAAGCAGGGCAAGGTACTTTTCCTATGCGGGAACCTATATCGCCGCATCCATTTTCGGAGCAAAAGGCGTAGACAAAGTCGGCAAGATGGGCAAAGCCGGCAAAGTGAGCTCCAAGACCGACGTTCCCTACAACGTCATGACGACAGCCAAAATCAAATCCTTCATCCACGATGGAGTGAAAAGCACCTTTGGAAAAGTAGAGGACACCGCTCATCAGCTACTTTCTTCCCGAACTGGAAAAAGGGCATTGGGACTGAACGCTTTTTCCGGACATCTTCAAGAGCTATTCAGGAAAACGAAAAACGTCTTAAATCCGAAGAAAGTGAGATCGGTGATGGAGAATACGTATCAAAAAGTGGTTGCCGGTCCGGTTTCGAGGGTGGCACAGACAGAGGCTTTCTCCAGGATGGGGAAGGTGTTGTTAAATGAGGATGGGCATGTGGTGGTGTCTGGGAAGGATTGGGTTAGACGGGGTGAGAATGAGGGAACGGTTAAAAGTAATGGTTTCAATGAAGTTAAAGAAATTGACTTCGGGAAGCATATAATTAAAGGTAAGAACGGAAAGAAACAACTACTCCCCAATACTAAGTATGTAACAAATGATGATTATAAATATATTACTGATGAATTTGGACGTATTGTTAGTGTTGAAGCACCTGAACTAGTGTTGAAAAAGGCTGATAGAAATAAATATGCACAAGCAAATGTGGGTGGAAAAGATAGATTACCGGATGATGATGGCGGTCACTTAATAGGAGCTCAGTTTAATGGACCTCCTGATATTGATAATCTTGTACCACAAAACAGCCAGATTAACAGAAGTGGTGGAGTTTGGTTTGATATGGAGACTGAATGGGTTAAAGCATTAAGAGAGGTGCCTCCTAAGAAAGTCTCAGTTAATATTAGTCCAATTTATTCGAATAATTCATTGCGACCAGATTCATTTATTATAAAATATAAAATCGAAGGAAAGCGACAAGTCAGGCTAAAAATATTAAATAAATCAGGAGGTTAAAGAAAATGAGTTTTGAAATAGAATTAAATAGACTTTATGAACAGATAGCTCAATGTGTTAATAATATGATCCCAGTTGAATGGCAAGAGTTTTATTTTAATGGAGAAGTTAAGGACAAAGAGGGTGGGGTATTCTTCTTTTTTACTCCTGTTGATAAAAATGAAAGTGCAGTTTATTCACACGACATACCAGACTTATACCAAATAGATGAGGATACGTATGACGAAGAACTTCATAACTTGTTTGAACTAACCGTAAAACTTCAACAGGTATTTATTGAAAACGACCAAGAACCTTGGTTTTCAGTCACTCTATTAGTCAATGATGCAGGTAAGTTGAATGTGCATTTTGATTATACAAATTGGCATGAAAGCGAGTTTGGTCCGACAGCAAGAATAGAGTATTTTGAGTATAAGTACTTAAATAATGAAGAGGTAGATTTGGATTTGGTAGAAAGAATGCAGAAATTTGAGGGGAAATAATCATGTGGAAGCACGGGCATAGATCTCGTGCTTTTTTATATTGATAGTAAACATCAGAACTCTCCATGTGTTTATGTGAATTTGACCACCTGGGGGTGTTGGTGAGATAAATGGTGTATTTGAATATCTGGGCCCGTCCCAGTGCTTTCTGTTACGTGGGTGGTGTATTTGGGGGCTGGGGGTAAATAGTTAATGATTAACGAGTGGAATGACGTTGTGAATATTTTATACAATCAAAAAAGCCCCGTCTCATCAATACATGGTGGGGCTATAGGGTTTGCAGGGATGAAAATTATTCTATTAAAATGGGAGACCCTCGTCTTTTCCATTGATAATGCTCTTTGAATATAAACTTTTAATAATATTTATAGTGTCTTGAGAGCTAAGAATTTCTTGAAGTTTTTCTAAAAATTGAGTTTCATTTTTGCATTCATAATCAGAACTTGCAAAGGGACCATCAATATCATCAGCATCGAATGCAAGTGCAACTGGATAATCATTTTCAGGACTAGAGTACATAGTGAACAAGGTATATGAATATCCATCTAAATATGGTGCTACTATCTCAAAATTTGTAGCTAATCCATATTTCTCATCAACTTTATATTTCAAACTTCTAGTTGGTGTCTTAAGAAAAAGCATATCATCAGTTTTCTTTTCAAATAATTCAGCCTGTTCTTTTAATATCCCTTGAGGTAATGATTTAATATCATTTTTAGTTAACTTATTGAATCCCCATAAATCTTTCATAAATATCCTCCTATTGTAGAGCGAATTTTATTGGTAAGTGGTCTGAAAACAAAGTAGCATTTGGTCTACCGCTTGGTTTGAGAAGAGAATTATCTTCGCTTATTTTATGTATAATTTCTAGTTCATTAAAATCAAAAATTTCAATAAGATCAGGACGAATAATTACTTGGTCAAACATATTCCAAACGTAACTTGTTGGTTTACTATGGTAATAATATGTGCCTAAAACCTCATTATTAAAGTTTCCATGTAGAGTCCACATCGGATTATAAAAATATGAATATTTTTCTCTATACACTGTTCTTTGAATCTTCATTGCTGTATTTTTATCCATTACAGCATTAAAACCGTGTGCTGAAACCATTACCTCAGAAAAGGGATTTAAATTAAAGTCACCTACTACAATGGTTTTGTTAATTCCTAACTTATTTTCATATATTTCAATTTCTCTCTTGATTAAGGATGCTTGAGCACCTATATCGTTTTCTGAAATATGGAGATTACTAGGTAAGTGTAATGAAACAATCATGATTAGAGAAGACTTATATTTAAGTTTAAAAGCAGAATAAAAAGTTCCATCATGATATTTTGTTATTCTCTTACCTATGTTGTGAAATAGCATTGTTCTATTTTTAGGTAAGGGCATTTCTACTTCAAAATTGAGATCTACTCTTTTCAGGCTCTTTTTTATAAGTTCATGATCTACTTTATTTACTTCGCATAAAATCAATACATTAATTTTATGTTCATTACATATCTGTGAAACAGTAGGAATTATTCTAGGGTTATTTTTGATGTTCCAAAATAATACTTTAATGATTTTCACCCTTTCTAGTAATGGTTAGTTTACTATATATCAAAAGAATAGACCCATATTATATAAGTATATCTAAATTTAAAACATGAAGTATTTAAGGGATGGTTTCTATTCCAAAGGTGTAGGATTTAAAGGAGAGTCTGGAATGGATTTCGCGCTTCTACACTTTTAAAAGGTCTCTCTTTAGTGAGAAATGTAGGCACCAAAATAAACCCTTTTTTATTTGAGCCTAACGCCTTTCAAGAAGGAGTTTGCTCAATAGTTTATTCATATAGGACGGACCGTTCCAGCTTTTATACCAGAAAGTGTACTCCCATATATCTTTCTAGTCATTAAATCGTTTTCAACTGCTAAATGATATTTAAAATTAAGTTGCCTTGCGAAATATTCGAAATGTTGGTCTACGTGTGATTCTAAATGCTTATTATAATCAATGAAATTCCCATATGAACTTATATATCTAAAAAATGTTTCGAATAACAGTCCATCATCAAAATAAGTATCGACGATATAACAGTAGGTTGAATTTTTAGGGAAAAGAAACATATTCATTTTTTTTATTAATTCAAATTGCTCTTCATTTAATTTAAACCACTCACTATGCAAAAGCCTCCTGTTTTCAGGCTGTTCTTTATTATATCTGACATCAATCTCTAATTTTGAAAAATACTTTCCGGAAATTACTACAAGAACATCGCAAATGCGAAGTCCAACATTTACTGCAGAATCTTCATTTTCTTTTATAGATAAAAAACCTAGCTTTTTGAATGGTTCTAAAGGTATCCCTTCATCAAGAATAAGTTCTGTAGACTGCACGCTAGCTTTATTAGCATGGTCCATTTCCGTAATCCACAAGTCAAGATCAAATGACACCTTGTTCCAATCAAAGGAGACTAAATCAAAAGGAGTTTCTTGAATCAAATGTTTTGTTTTCCTAATTGTTTCGATTGTTTCCGTGTAATTCTGTATTTGAACTTTCATTCTTTGAATATGCTTGTTCTTATCAACGAATGCTTTCATATCTTTCTGAATCTCTGTAAGAACTTCTCTATTTTTCTTATTAGGGTCAAAAAAGGATTGAATCACACTCTCGCTAGCTTCGATATGTAAATACTTAACAATAGAATATTTTAAAAGCTTTACAGATCCTATAAACCTTTTTTCTTCTAATTTAAGTATCCAGTCTGACAATCTTTTGTCTGCAACTAGAGACATTTTATTTATTGAAAATAATAAATTATCAACTTGATTTTCAAGGAGTATTTCAAATAATGAACTATAAAAATTTATTTCATGTCCTTTAAGGCTAGCAATTCCATACTCGAAATGCTTATCTAAAATATCTTTTCCTTTTAATTCTCTATCCTTGTCACGAAAATTCCTAGAAGACATGTAATTTTTTTCTAACATTTTGTATTTCTTCTCAATTTCATGAAGGTGTTTCTCGTTTATTTTGATTAAGTTAGCAACATAAACGTTCATGTTATCATTTCCTAACTTAATTTTCTTCTCTTCATTATAGGGAGTCGTAATCCTAATTGTCTCTTGTGGTCCTTTTTCATCAATAAATATATAGTCCATGGAATCCTCCTATTCGATTTTCTGATTTTTGAAAATATAATTATGTAGTATTATACATGATGAAATATAAAAGTGAGCGTGAAATCTAATATATTCCATTTTTACGGTGTGTAATATTGGTCTAAATAAGATTATGGCTTAAGAAGAGTGAAAGTTTTTTATAAATATAAAAATATAGTTATAGAGAACTTAGTATTATCCTCTGGGTTAAATGGGGACGGATCCGATTTGACTTTTTTCATGAATATGGAAATGAATACGGTCAGTGAAATGGATCACCAATGACAATCTATTTCTAGTGACAAGAAATGACCAGCCGTTTACAACTAGGCCCTCTTTATAATTAGTGAGCATACCTTCGGGTGGTGACTAATATTCAAGAGGGTTTTTGTATGGTTCATTATCTTAGGTAATAGGTCTATAAAAGAAAAAACGGCCAAACTCAAAATAAAAACTCAAAAAGAGGTGTTTTATTCTATCACTTATTAACTTGATACTAAAATGTCCGCCACAGGGGCTCTTACTATTTGCACTAATTAAGTAGACATATTGGTGTGGTAGTGTCAATCTGATAATGTAATTTTACCATTTTTGCAAAAGTCAAATCGGAACCGTCCCCGATTAACTATCCGGCAAATCAATTGGAATAACAGTGTATTCCTCTCGTAAAGGACCTAATTTCTCCTTAAAATGCATTTCTCCCGTTCCCATTAAACCATGAATCAAATAAACATTCCTCGCCACTATCTCCACTCTCCTCATTCATATATACCGTATGTACTAAGTTTATAGAGTAAAGCCATTGTTGAGAATGAGCCTAAGGTGGACTTTCGTGTAGGTCTTAAGACTTATGGGGACGGACCTTCGCATCACCATCACTCCAAACTCCGTGCATAATGATCCTTCACCCAATACGTCAACGTCCCATCCTGCTCAATACGATAGCGCAGTTCAGCTTTCTGCAATCCCTCAATCATAAGTGGTCGCAATTCACTCATTTTTCGATTACTTTCTTCTATATAAGTAGAGAGTATTTCAGAATGATAGGAGTTGGCATTCACAGACGATATGAGATAATCGACGGCTGCTTGTTTGATGACGTATAGTTCGATGGTTTTGTCGTGCAGCTCCATGAAATCGTGGGGAGGATTCAAGTCGATGAGCTTCTGATAATTTTGAGTGAGCGTCGTATTGGTTTCGTTGATGTCGATTGTCAGGGATGAAAGATTACCGTTAGAAGCGTTGAGCTTGGTCATCAGCTGCTTGAAGCTTTGGTCACTGGAACTGAAATATTGTTCGCGCTCCTGTAGATAACTTCGTATCTTTTGTTCCTGTTGGATGGTGATTTCGTTGTAGATCTTCATTGGTAACCCGCTTGCGAACAACGCCAGGAGGATGAATCCGATGACTCCCCATGACCATTTGGGAGCTTTCTTGCTTTTAGGTCGATACCGGTTATCATTCCAGTAGTCTCTTTCAGCTATAGGCATAAGTGGTTCCTCGTTTCATTTGATACTAGTAGAATACTCCTTTTATTTTACCATAATATTACATAATTCTACATAAAAATTGAACGTCAGGAGGGTGAAAATGCACGATATCGACCTTGAATATCTCATCATAGGAGAAGGGAAACGGATTCTTGTCCTTGAAACGGGGATCGGGAATTCGTTCTACAGCTGGCTGCCATTCATCAACACCATCAAGAAAGAGTATACGATCATCCTGTACCATCGGGCCGGTTATGGAAAAAGTGCGACCCCCATGCATCGAAGGACCACCGCCAATATTGCGAGGGAGCTTCATGTGCTTATTGAAAAGTTGCAACTTGATCGGTTTCTGTTAGTCGGGAATTCCTTTGGCGGACTCTGTGCTCAACAATATGCACGAATGTATCCTGAAAAACTGGATGGAGTCCTTTTGATCGACTCTAAGTCACATAATTTCCACCGCCTTTATGATCTGGATCTGCCGTTCATGTATTCCATGATCTCTTTAGAAAAATTGATAGAAGCCAACAAGGAAACATCAACGAAATCCAAGAATGAGTTAAAGGAAAAATTTAAGGAGAGTAAAGAAGAAAGTAAGGGCTATCTTACCGAAAAAGAAGCGGCTGATTATGAAGAGTTCATGACGACTCCTCATTTCTACAAAACGGTGGCGGAAGAGTTTGAGAACTGGTCCACTAGCCGGGACGAAATCAAATCCGGAGAAGCATTTCCGGACATTCCACTGATCGTGATAGCAAGAGATCAAGAGCTTTCAGCCAAGCCTTATGTTGAACATGGAATACCAGAGGCAGAAGCAATCCTGCATGAGAGAGCGTGGAGGGAGCTACAGGTGGAGTTGGCTGGGTTATCGAGTAAGGGAGAGCTGGTGATTGCGGAGGGGAGTGATCATGAGGTGCATAAAGATCGGCAGGGGGTTATTGTGGAGTGTTTGAGAAGGTTTGAGTGAGAGGTTTAGAAGAAGTCGCCTCTTGTAACCTTCAATATCTTTGCGAAAGAGGATCTCTCTATATCTATTGTTCTATCGACACTTAAGAAGTACTATATAATTAGCAGATTATTGAAAATGGGGGATGACATGAGTACAACGGGTAAAGTGAAATATGTTTCTACCACTGCACTTTCAAAGGAATTAAAAATAAATGTTAAAGATATGTTTAATATTTTCCTTGCAAATGGGTTCATTAACAGAGTGGATGATTATTGGGTGCTAACTGAAAAGGGAAAGCAGATAGGGGGCACCATAAAAAAACTTCCAAGAGTGGGGGAGTATATTGCTTGGAAGGAAGATATAAGAGATCATAGTATGTTTAAAGCCGATAGTCTTGATGTACTTATAAATTCTACTGCCATAAGTAAACACTTCGGGATTTCAAAACTTAAAATGAATCCAATCCTATCGGAGTTAGGCTTTGTTCAGAAGGGTCTAAAAGGTTGGACAGTAACAAAGCTTGGTTTAAGTTTGGGTGGAAAACAGCTTGAATACGATAAAACAGGAGTCCCGTATGTAAACTGGCCAAACAGCATATTGCAGAACAGAAGGTTAGTAGAAACGATGAAGGAGCTTCAAGGGAATGGGACGGAAGAGAAATCAGATTTTGCCCAACACAACCCTTTAGAGTTTAGAGAAAAGTTTGAAGCCAAACATAGGGCAACTGATGGACATTATGTCAGGTCTAGAGCAGAAATGTTAATTGATAATTGGCTATACATGTCAGAAATTGCCCATGCGTACGAAAGAAAGTTGCCTGTAGAAGAAGATGTATACACGGATTTCTACCTGCCCGTCGGTAAAGTGTACATAGAATATTGGGGAATGGAAAACGACCCGAAATATGCAGCAAGAAAACAAGAAAAATTACGCATCTATCATAAATATGGATTTAATTTAATTGAGCTGAATGACGCGGATATCCAGAACTTAGATGATATTTTGCCTAAGAAGTTGTTGATGTTTGGGATTAAGGCTTATTAAAAGTAAAAAGTAATTGGGGGAAAAACATTGAACAACTTTGATTGGGTTTGCAGCGGATATCGCCTGTTTTCTACTGTGGATATACAAGCTAAGGTAAACGCAGATAAATTATTTGTGAGTTTATTGAAGAAGATCGAGGACAATCGGTTAGATATTAACAAATCGTTTACTATAAAAGAAATTACTGAACTCATACCTAGAGGAACTGCGGATGTAGAAAATTATGCAACGTATGGATTCTCCCTTATGAGTATGCTCAGTAACCAGAAACAAAGGGATTATTTTATCTTTGAGAATGAAGGCGTTGGGGATGAGTTCACTAGTTTATGTAACAACAACCATAATAGAGATAATTATTATTGGAAGAAGCATTATCTAAATGAAGTAGTTAGAATCAATCCTAAGTATGTACTGAACAAGGAATATCCCAAAAATTTTTTCAATCTAATGCAATTCTTTGAAGGCTACGTAAGAAATTATAGAAGGCTAAATTTGTCTGTTAATCATAATCGTTCGATGTTTACTAAAAGAGAAATCGACTATTTTGCCAGTTTGGGAGAGATGCTTGGTTTCGAGGTTTTTATTGAAGATAGGAAAATGGATAAGGTGAAGGGGCGGTCCCGTCCCATGGACCTGGCTTGGTGGAAGTGGGATAAACGAATCAGTGAGGAAGAGTATGTCTCTTTGGATTTGCATCTGGAGCGAGAGAGTGTGTGGGGGAAAGATGTCGAAACAGTAGAGAAGTTGTTTTCCGAAACGGAAGAAGGCTGTGTCCCTACTCATGTAATTGGTATTCAATACATAGAATCTGAGGGAAGAATTGATTATTTGAACAATCTTGTTGTGGAGAAAAATCGTCAGCAGCAGTCAAGTGTCTTAATGGTCTATCGGTATTGGGATGTAGAAACAGAGATGGAAAAAGTGAGTACCTTCTGGTTTCATCCGGATGGAAAACAAGATGAGAGGCATGCGTTTTGTAAGGTGGATGAGTCGGGGTATTGGTTTATGTGTTTTTAAGAGGAACTTAATTGAGAAGAAAGTAGCCATGGTTTCCCAGAGTATAGTTTGTGTGAGAGTGTAGTATTTAGCTGAAAAAAAACAAAAGGAGGACATCTAAGATGCTGAAGTCTAATCTAAAGGAAATACTTGATGACAGGCGTATTACGATAAGAGAGTTTTCTAGAATGGCGGACTTCCGTTTTGAATCCTGCCGGCAGATGTACCACGGTACTATGACGAGATTCCCTGGTGAGTTAATTGAAAAGGCATGCAAGGTGTTGAACGTAACGCCTAATGACCTATTTGTATTTGTTGAAGAAGATAAAACTGATGGTGTAGGAGGCAAGTTGTAACAACATAACAGACTGATTTAACGAAAGTTAAGAAGTAATTAATAGAGTTGTTACATATAAAATTTATAATAGACTCCCCTTCTCCTAAATAATCGAACGGCATATTGTAGAAGTAGAAACTCCGATATCGTAATTAGGAACTGACCTTATAATAAATTTGCTTTATGTGGGGAATTTTTGCAAGGTTTCCGTGCTGAGGGTTCAGATCCTAAACTTCAAAATAAAAATTTATTCAAAGAAAAAAAGAGATAAAGATTGTTGAAGTAGGGGGATATAGAAATGTGGTTGGTTAATTATTTTTCTTTAAGCTCTATTAATAAGCCTGTCATTTTATACGAAATTCCAATTTATATTATATTTACTGTCTTAGGTACGTTCTTGGCTGCAATTCTAGCCCAGCTTATTTCTCATTATTTAACTAACAAGAGAGAAAAAAAGAAGGAATTCATGCAAAAGTATCAAGATTTATACGTAAATATTATAGCTCCGATATCGACTTACATGCATATAAAAACTAATCCAAGAAAACTCCACGACGTCCATCATAAAGTGATAGAAGGTGATTTGCTGGAGATTGCATTAAGTGAACTGAAAGAAAAAATTAAATATGCTTCTCCAACTGTTCTAAAAGTATATGAAGGGTTAATAGGATATGAATATTATGAAGATGGATGGGGAAGCAGAGCAGAGATTGATAAACATGCTGTTGTTTATTTTTTATTAGATGACATTATAAGGACGAGTAAGAGAACTGGTGTATTTAGTAGGAGTGATAGAAAACGATTAATACAGCTTAAATATTATTATGGATTGTTTGCGTGTGCTCTTAGTTTTTTTGAGATGAGGGAAGCGGAAGTGATAATTCAAATGGAGAATTTTAGCGGGGTACGCAAAAAGGTTAAATATAAAGAGCTTGGAAAAGAATTGTTATCATTTGATCGAAACTCAATGAAGAAGCACCTTATTAAGCACTTAAAATTAGTCCATAGTTCTAATAAGGATATGTATTCCTCATATATTGAAGAGTTATCATCCTTTAGTAAATAATCACTATGGTTATTCATTAAGTTTCAATCAGAACAGGAATTAGGCGCTTTTATTGTACGATTACTAATAAGGTATTAATCATAAAAAATCATTCCATCAAAAATGGTGGGGTGATTTTTTATGTTGAACACATCTTACCTGCAGTCCGAATTTTTAGTAAGGCTCCACTTTATAATTAAAATAGAAGATACAGCATATTTAATTAGGAAATGTATTCCACCCTCATTAACTTAATTTCCCAAACATACAATTGTGATATATTTACTATTAGAAATGATAAAGAGGTGTTTGTAAGTGAACGACAAGGCGAGACAGTTATTTGAATATTTATTGGCCGTTAATAATTTGCGTTTTAATGTGATTCGGGATTATACCGAATATGATAAAAGTTGGAATAATAAATCCTTGGAGGAATATGGGGAGGATGTATTTCTTTTTGGTGACGGGAAAGATGAGGAAGCAGTTTTAGAGATTCATAGGCAGAAAATAACCACAGATGTATTAACCCCGCCACAACCAGATAAAAAGATTAAAGAGTGGATTACATATCCTTATAATAAAGAAAATCAACATCCACAAATGCCTGATCCTAAAGTTGTATTAAAAGGCGACGAGAAAGTGGAAGTGAAATTTGAGGATGACACTACAAGAGTAAAGCTTTTTAGTGAGTGGAAAACTGAATGGCATGATTGGGCAAAAGAAGTAACAAGGATAAAGAAAGTTCAGTCTCTTTATGAATTATTCTTTAGAATCCATCAAGATTTTCAAAGGGAAGGAGAAGGACTTGAACTCCTTCTAGGTGAGACGTTATTTACTTGGAAACATGAGGTTGGCACCATTCAGCATCCCCTGTTTACAACGAAATTGGATATTGAGCTTGATACTGATAAAGGTGTTATTACTGTTAAACCAACAAATCAAGGGTATAAGCTCGAACTTAACATTTTAAGTGGAATATCACTTCCTAATATGGAAGGCATTCAGAACATTGGAAGATTAGCCAGGTACAAGGATGTTTTAGAAGAAGATGTGAAAGATCTTTCGAGTCAATTTATGCAATTAGTGGATGCTGGAGGTAGAACTTCAGGTAAAGGAGAAGCATTACTTCCTACAAAAAATGCGGTAGGTCATGTAGACGAGTATGTCATTCTTCTTAGGAAAAAAGATAATCAAGTATTGAAGAATGATTTGGAGCAGATTATCGAATTGATGCAGGAGGAAGATTATCCAGTACCAGCAACAATTGATTCCATTGTAGGTAATCAAATTAACGAAGAAACTGTTCATAACCTGAAATGGGATGAAGTAGGTACCGATTTGTATTTTCCTTTAGCAGCGAATGAGGAGCAAAAGGATATCGCAAGAAGGTTAGCGACAAATTATGGTCTTACTGTTCAAGGTCCTCCAGGGACGGGGAAAACCCATACAATCGCTAACATTGTGTCTCATTTACTGGCTCATGGAAAAAAAGTATTGATCACAAGTCAAAAAGAGAACCCTTTAAAGGTATTAAAAGATAAAATTCCAGAAGAAATTCGTGACTTGTGTGTTCCAGTACTCGGAGGTGGAAGGGATTCGCTGAGAGAGATTGAAAAATCAATCCGTACCATATCCGAAAAACTTGGAAATGCTTCCACAGAAAAGTTAGAAGCTGAAATCGCTCGAAGTAAAGAAGGTTTAGATAAAAGCAGAAGAAAAGAAGCCAAACTCAAGAATCAACTCTTAGAATACAGCAAGAGCGAAAGGACAGAAATCGAGCATAAAGGCAATGTAACGACGAAGGCAGATGCCGCTAAAATGTTAATTGAAGAGCCTTTAGACTACAAGTGGATCTTGGACAAAATACAACTCAACACTGATCTTCCCATTTCGGATGAAGAGTTTCTATCCTTATGGGAGCTAAGAGGAAGATTGAAAAAAGAAGACTTATATCTAAAGGAATCTATCCTTCCTGAAACCGACTTTCTAAAAAGTCCTGAAGAAATGAAACAGTGGTTAAATCTTGGAAGAGATTTAAAACATAAGAATGATACGGCTATTGTTCATACAGACAAGGTCCGCTTCCCTATTGAGAAAGAGTATGCTCAAACGATAAAAGAGCAGCTGTCAGCTATTCTTGCTTACAAAGAACTTTTAGCAGAAGATACTGCATCTCATAAGATTCTTGATGATTTTCTTGCCGGAGATACGCGTAAAGAGCGTTGGGTTACTTTCCTCAAGGAAATGGAATCAATGAATAAAGAAATGGCTACCATTAACCGTTCGATTATTAGTTACGACATTAATCTACCGGATAAATCGGATTACGAATTAGAAGCGGATATATACGTATTGGGCGAAAGATTAAGACAGAATAAAAAGCCCAATGCTGTGTTTGGTCTCACTAAAGGGAAGAATGCCAAGTACTTATGGCAAACTCCGATCATTAATGGGCAGCCTATAAGAAATGTAGAAGAAATTGATGTACTTCAGCAGCATTTATTGTTGAAGAAGAAGAAAGAGGAAGCGGTTAGGACTTGGAATGCCAACCTTGATGAAGTCAGTGGTGAATTCATCGATCGTGAGGATAAGCGTCTTATTAGTTCCATTGATAAAAAGATTGCTGATTTTGAAAAGATTATTTCTTTAGCCGATAAAATTGTGAAATTTAAAGAAGCTGCTAATCGATTAAATATAAGTAATGAGAATTGGCTAGATTATGATTTTTACCATGAGTTATACAAGATTACTGGAATCGTCTTTGACGTGCTTAACTATAATGAGTGGAAAAATGACTATTCATTATATGAAGAGAAACTAGAGAACGCTCTTAAAGTTCAAAACACTCATCCAATAATAAAAACCTTGATACAGGTTCTCCAGGTACAGGATGAAAATAGATGGGCTACCGTTCTGACTGAAATATCGGCCTTACGAAGAACAAAAGAGGAAGTACTGCAGTTCCATTCTTTAATAAGTCGCCTTGAACAGCAAGCTCCTCAAACAGCAGCTATGATCATTGATTTGATGGGGAATGGAGCCGAGATGCCTCATAATCCTTCAAGAGCTTGGGAGTTAAAGTCATTATACGATTGGATGACAGAAAACCAAGAGGTTGAAGCAGAGCGTATGGAAGGTCATATTAAAGCTGAGCAAGAGTACCAAAAGAAAATGATTACTTCAATCGTGTCTAATTCAACGTGGTTAAATCAGATTACTCGAATAACCGAAACCCAAAAGAGGGCGTTGGTAGCTTGGAAAAACTTTATTAAGCGCTATGGAAAAGGAACGGGTAACAACAAGCGTTATTTAACAGATGCCCGCCAGGAAATGGAGAAGGCTCAATCAGCCATTCCTGTATGGATTATGCCAGTCAATCAAGTCATTGAAAACTTCCCTGTCTACAATGAAAAGTTTGACGTCATTATCTTTGATGAAAGCAGCCAGTGCGATATCATGTCCGTTCCGGTATTGTTACGTGGTGAAAAAATTGTCGTCGTTGGTGATGACGAACAAATTAGTCCGTACGGCATTGGCACAAAGGATTCTGAGATAGAAGAATTAATCCAGCGTTATCTAGAGGGAGTACCAAATAAGCGATTATTTGATCATAAGATTTCACTATATGAAATTGCAGATCAAATTTTCCCTAAGAGCGGAAGGTTAATGTTAAAAGAGCATTTTAGATGTGTACCAGAAATCATTCAATTCTCTAATGACTTGAGTTATGGAGGTCAGATGGTCCCACTCAGACTGCCTTTCGAAAATGAAAAAATTGACCCTCCAGTACTGGCAATAAAGGTAGATGAAGGTTATGCAACAGAAGGTAGTAACTTCGTAAACATACCTGAGGCTGAAAAAATTGTAGAAGATATAGAAACAATCATTTCAGATCCTAAATATAATGATCAAACAATAGGTGTGATTACCCTTCAAGGAACAAAACAAGCAGCTCTTATAGAGAATAGAATCCGTGAGAAAATTTCAGAAAGTGAATTTGTGAAAAGAAAAATAATCTGTGGAAATGCCTATAGCCTTCAAGGGGACGAACGGGATATTGTTTTCCTTTCAATGGTAGTTTCAGGGAACAGGCGATTTGTTGCGATGGCAAAGAAAGATCAACCACAGACCTTCAACGTTGCTGCCAGCCGTGCCAAAAACCAGATGAGGTTATATCACTCAGTAGACTTAGATGACTTGAAGAAAGACTGCTACAGATACAAGTTATTAAGCTATTGTAAGAATCCTACAAGAGTAAACGATATTGTAGAGAACTTAGAAGAGCAATGTGATTCTCCATTTGAAGTTGATGTATTACGTATGATTGTGGCCAAAGGATATAAAATCCAACCACAAGTAAAGGTAGGTAAGTACCGTATTGACTTTGTCATTGAAGGAATCAGAGACCGTCTGGCTATTGAGTGTGATGGCGAAAGGTGGCATGGACCTGAAAAGTGGGAAGAAGATATGCAACGTCAGTATGACCTGGAACGAGCAGGCTGGAAGTTCTGGAGAGTTAGGGGTAGACAATTCTATTATGATCGAGTGGCTGCAATGGAAAGCCTATGGGAGAAGTTAGAGAAGTTAGGTATAGAACCTAACACACTAGAACATTCAGAGGAGCAAAAGACTCAAAAAGAGAATAGACCTAAAATTGAACGTGTAAATTTGAAGCCTCAACCTGCGGCTGTAACTACAGAAAAAGAAAGGATTAAACAATACGTAGTACCTAATGGACAAATAAAGTTAGACCTGTCTGGACTTACTGAGCCATCAAAAGGATCTTTCGAGCAGATTGCCTTGTTTGAAGAGGATAATGAAAGCATTGGAGATTACGATCAACCTTCAAATTTCTCTTTACTGAATTATTTAAAGCAAAGAAAGTTAAAGGTCATTGATCAACGTGAAAAAGGTGGTAACTTGTGGGTAGTGGGTGGAGAAGAATTAGATATTCTAATGGGAGAATTGAATAAGATGGGTATCAAATTTAACTTTACTCAAAACGGTAGTAAGTCTACAAGTTATATGCAGGGTTGGTATACGACTTATAAGGATTAATTCTAAGGGATAGGTGGCGATTATTTAGAGTAGTTTTATTCTTTAATTCCTCAGCTCAATTCTTGCTAATGCGCTATGTGGCTACTTAGATGTTTGGATTAGAAATTATTAGGGTTTTAAATTCTAAAAAACACAGCACCATTCCATTAATTCTGGAAGGTGCTGTCTTATTAAATAAACATGTGCTGCACAAAATATTTCTTTTGTTTTAGTAAGTTATCGTATTTTTCCTCTTGCAGCTTAATATTATTATCCAGGGCTTTTAGAAATTTTATTATTTTTCTTTGTTCGTCAATTATAGGTGCTGTAATTACCCCTTTTAGTACATTCTCATTATTTATTTTCATATCATTTTTTGCACCTTTATTTACTAAAGGTCGAAGGTATGAATTTGTATGATCATCAAGTTCAAAATAATAATCTAAAAACTCTCCAATCATAGTTTCTTTACAAGAGTAAACAGCGTATAGGGTAGAAACTATACCTGTCTCATGTTTGTTACACTTTATAATTCCATAGGGATTAGACTTTAATGGACTTTTTGTATAAACAACATCTCCTGTATGAACTACATGATAATTTGCTACGGATTTTCCAGCAAAAGATCTTCCTTGAAATTCTATTTGATTGACTATACCGTACTCACCAGAGACTGAGAGAACATCTTCTTTTGAATAAAAATTATCATAGTTTCGGATTTTATGTTCGAATAAATAGTTCGATAGTTTCTGTGTTTGCCAGTCGGGAAAAGCTTGCCCATTGTCATCCATGAAACGTAGTTCCCTAGAAAATATTTTCTGTAAATATCCCTTTTTTTGTGCTCTCAATAAATTAATTTTTTCACGTAGTTTATAAATATTTTCATCAATTAATGATAAAAAATCTGAGATTTTCTTTTGCTCTTTTATAGTAGTTATGCCAATTTTACATTTACCTAAATTATGTTTACTAATCTCTAAGAATGTAGATCCACTTGAGTGGGTATAACAATGCTGTTTTATAATAGGTTGTTGATAATAAATGAATTGGTTATATACATTCTCTTTGCAAATTAATGATTGAAACCCTTGGTTAGTACTAACTTCTTGTGTGTTAATAGACATATCACCTAGTGAAGCTCTTGTAGTAAGCAAGATTGTTCCAATAGGTAAAAGTTTAGCACTACTTTTTCTTAGTCCTAAACTTGAAATAGTTCTGATGCTTTCAGAAACATACTTCTTATCACCAATCTCACTCGGCGTAAACCACTGGATATTACCGTTCCAATACTCTGAATTTGAAGTAGAAGGAGTTCCTCCCCCCTGAATCTCAACAACTTCTTTAAGTTCTTTTATTTTCCATTTTGAGGTGAATTCTTTAAATCTTATTTTTGGTATATTCAATATATTACACCCCCAACTCTCTGAAGTATTTGACCAATTCATGTTCAATTTCTTCAATTTCTTGATCAATCTCATTGAGACGGCTGGATACAGCTTGTAGATCAATGGGTTCCTCTTCTTCAAATGTATCTACATAACGTGGAATATTTAGATTATATTCATTTTTTTTAATTTCTTCTAGTGTTGCAGAGAACGAATATTTTTCAACTTGTTCACGACTTTGGTATGTAGTAATGATTTTATCGACATGTTCATCTGATAGATGGTTTTGATTTTTACCTTTTTCAAATTCATTAGATGCATCTATAAATAATACGTTATCATCATCTTTACGACATTTTTTGAATACCAAAATACATGTTGGTATGCTAGTTCCAAAAAATATGTTTGCTGGTAAGCCAATCACAGCATCTAAATAATTTTTTTCTTCAATCAGATACTTTCGAATTGCTAACTCTGCAGCTCCACGAAATAAAACACCATGTGGCAATACAATTGCCATTGTCCCGTTCTCATCTAAATGATGAATAAAGTGTTGTATAAACGCGAAGTCTGCTTTGGATTTTGGAGCTAATTTAGCATATACGCTAAATCGTTCATCTTCTTTAAATTTGTCATCAGCGCTCCATTTTGCTGAGTATGGAGGGTTCACAACGATTGCTTCAAACCGTTGATCCAGATGTTGTGGCTCTTTTAAAGTATCTGCGTTTCGTATATCAAAGCGTTGATATGGAACATCATGAAGTAACATATTCATTCGAGCTAGGTTGTAGGTTGTGGATACTTTTTCTTGTCCATAATATTTATGCACCTTTGTTTCTCTACCTACGCGAAGAAGCAATGATCCTGATCCACATGCCCCGTCATATACATCACGAATCTCTGATTTACCAGAAGTGACAATCTTCGCCAAGATTCTAGAGACTTGTTGTGGTGTATAGAATTCTCCAGCTTTTTTTCCTGCATTTGCTGCGAACTGAGAAATCATATATTCATATGCATCTCCTAATACATCAATCTCTACGTCATCTTGCAAGAAAGGAATGTCTGCAATGTTAACAATTACTTTACTGATTAAACCGGTACGATCTTTTACTGTGCGTCCTAATCGTGTTGAAGATAAATCCATGTCATCAAAGAGATTTTGAAAATCATCTTGACTTCTTGTTCCTAAAGTAGAAGATTCAATTGCCTTAATTCCATTTTGAAGCATTTCAACGTCAAAGTTACCATTTGTTCCTTTCACAATTTCTTCGAGAAAATGTGAGAAAAGAAATTGTGGCTCAACGACATAGCCTAATTCATCGATTAAGTACTCTGCTAAACCTTCTCGATATTCTTCGTTTTTCCATGCATTTGCAAATGAAATGTTATCTTCTTTTAGTAATGCGTCAGCGCGTGCTTCTACTTTTTCTGAAAGGTAGCGGTAGAATATCAACCCTAAAATATAATCTTTAAATTCACTGGCATCCATTTGGCCTCTTAAATCATTTGCCATGGCCCATAATTTTTTATGTAATTCCGCTTGTTGTTGACGTTGTTTTTCACTGGTTGTCATTTTTATTTCCCCCTATAGTAGTTATGCCTTGAATTAGTTTATGCTGAATGTATAGCTGTTGCAATCTACTTTTTTCAGACATCAGTAATTTTTTCTTCTTTTTAAGTTGTGCGATTTTCCCAATAGCGATTTGCTGTTGGTAGGGTGGTAAATTAACATCTAAGTCTTTTAAGTGAGAGAGCTTCAATGACGAGTTGAAGGTTCCCTCACACAATATCGCTAACTGTTTTTGAATGGATGGATGTTCATTAAAGTACCATTCAAAAAAAGCTTCATCTACATTACTTACTAATTGTATTTTGATAAAGTTATTTGTTATCAATAGCCCAGTATATTTCTCAGGTAACCAAACAACCTTTTGCGTATGTATATGTAGAATAGTGCTATTCGTATCAGTTAAAAGGTTAGGTGATAATTTTTCTTTGGGAACAGTAATTGTAACATCTCTATCTTTTGAAATCCGATAAGCCAAGCCTAGTGTTTCGTTAAATTCTTTTAAAGAAAGGGGTTTAACTTGCAATAATTCTACTTCAGAAGTCGGGTCTTCTAATCGATTTTTAAATGCTCCTTGAGTAAATTCAGCAATTTCAGAGAGTTTCACGGCTCGCCTCCTTGATATTTTTTAATATATCACTTTGTTTAGTCTAATGGATAATATTACGAAGAGCAATAGTTTTTTGATATTTTTAAAAATATCAAAAAAAGAGCGCGGATTTGCGCTCTTTAATCAATTGAGGTTTATGCACCGTACTTTTCAGAGAAATCATGAATAAAAGAGGTGATAGCTTTAATTGCTTTGTTCTTTTTCAGGAAAGATCCAGGTAAAGAATCCATAATCACATTTTTTTCAATTAAATTGGAGTACTCATACGTTGAGACTTGTTCGCGTAAAACACTGTCTTCAATATCAACTTCTTTTGCGAATGATTCAAGTTCCTGTTCGCTCATTGCTTCTTCGTAACGGTTGTAGGCATCCATTACAGAATCACTTGAAGTAAGAGTTGGAGCCACCTTATCCAAGAATCCTTTAATCAATTCAATCTTCAGTCGTAATTTCGGATCTGAGGCATGATCTAATTCTTGTTTAATAAAGCGAATCTCTTTGTCTCGTTCCTTATTATTTTCAGTGTTGAGCGTCGCAATCAGGTTCAAGATGTAACTGACATTAATCTTGTCTGTGTGCATTAGCTCTAATTCAAAATCGATGTCATGTAAAATTGATTCTTTTGGTACTTCGTTCCGTTTAAAGTCTTCATATACTTTGAAGTATTTACTTTTGAAATCTTCATAGGATTGTTGAGAGATTGTAAGTTCTTTTTCATCAAACTCAAAGTCAGAAAACGACTGTAACCGTTGAAGAAATTTCGTTACACTTTTAAATGCAATGATAAATTTTCTTTTATCTTCTTCTCGCTCTAGTTCGTCAACTTCTTCTGGAATGACCGCAATGCTTCGAAGGTTTTTAACAGCATCCTTAAATGCTTTTAAATATTCCTCATCGCTACCCATTAGAACAGTATCCACATTGTCTGTTCTAGAGAATAACTTAATGGCTTCATCTGTATTGTCTTTTAAGTTTCGGTAGTTAACGATGTTTCCATAGGGCTTAGTTGATTTTTCAACACGATTCGTACGACTATAGGCTTGCACCAAATCGTGATAAACCATGTTCTTATCTACATAAAGTGTATTAAGAGGCTTACTGTCAAATCCTGTTAGGAACATTTTAACGACAAGTAGAATATCAACCTGAGCATTTTTTACTTTTTTAGATACATCGGAAAAATATCGATCCCATGTTTCAGTAGAGAAGTCGGTCTCATACATCTTGTTATAATCTGTAATCATACGATCTAGCGCTTCGCGAGAATGTTCACTCGTTCCGTCACTATCCTCATTTTGCCCATATGAATAGATACCAGCAATTTTAAGATCGTGGTTCTTCGACTTGAGAATATCGTAGTACTTTATTAATGTTGCAATGGAATCTACTGCGAACATTCCACAATACCCTTTACTCTTAGAACGTCGTTGGTGATTATCAATAATATGATCAGCTACAAGGTTTAAACGACGTTCGTCGTGCAACACTTCATCCGTGTTTATAGCATGTACTTCTGTCTCATCTGATTCATCAATATTTGCGTTAAACGTACGGATATATTCAACTGAAAATCCTAAAACATTCCCATCACGAATCGCATCTTTAATAAGGTAGTGATGAAGGCACTTCTCAAAAAGGTCAGCTGTGGTACGACCGTCTTTGCTCTTGTTTTCGACAAAACGTGGAGTTCCAGTAAAGCCAAAGTACTGTGCGCTTTGAAAGTGTTGATCAATTTCCTTTCTCATATCACCAAATTGGCTGCGGTGACATTCATCAATGATGAAGACAACCCGCTCCTGTTTATATGGTGCCATGATCTTTGCATATTTAGAGTTCTTAATCGCATTATTCATTTTTTGAATCGTTGTCACAATGAATCGTTTCATTGGATCTTGGATTTGTTCAATAAGGATTTCGGTTTTGTCTGTCCGGTCTACCGCACCTTTTTGGAACTTGTTGAATTCAGAGGTCGTTTGACTGTCGAGGTCTTGACGATCAACTAAGAAGAAAACCTTTTTGATGCTTTCCTCATCCGCTAATATTTGGCCAGCTTTAAAGGAGGTAAGTGTCTTACCCGATCCAGTAGTATGCCAAATATAACCGTTGTTCTTCGTCTCCGTCGCTCGTTGTACCAATGCTTCTACAGCATACACTTGATAAGGACGCATCACCATCAACGCTTTATCTGTGTCATTGATGATCATATAGCGACAGATCATTTTGGCTAAGTGGCATGGTTTTAAGAAAGCACTACTGAACTCTTGTAAGTTTGTAATCAATTCATTCTTTTCATCTGACCAGAAGAATGTAAATCCAAACTGAATATCATAATCCGAGTTAGAGAAGTACTTCGTATCAACGCCATTACTCACGACAAATATTTGTAAAAATCGATATAGACCATTAAATGTATGTCGACGATAACGTTGAATCTGATTGAACGCCTCTTTGAAATCTAATCCGCGACGCTTCAGCTCAATTTGGACAAGTGGCAAACCATTAATGAGAATCGTCACATCATAACGATTTGTATAAGTGCCTTTAACAGTTGTTTGAGTCGTTACTTGGAACAAGTTCTTGCACCAGTCTTTAGTATTCATGAGTTCTACATAAAGCTGTGTTCCATCTTCACGCTCAATCAATAGCTTATCGCGAAGGATTTTTGCGGAGTCGTATATGCTTTTACCTTCGATTAAAGTAAGAATTCGGTTGAACTCTAAATCTGATAATGGCTGCCCATTTAGTTTATGTTCATTAAAGACATTGAGTTGTTGCTTAAAGTTTGCTAATAGAGCTTCATAGTCTTTTATATTAACGGGTTTGTATCCTTGATCTACTAGCTGTTTATGTAAATTTTTTTCGAGTTGTGCTTCCGGTTGATAAGCCAATACTAATATCCCCTTTTTATTCTTCTTTCCTTTATTATACAGGAAATTCACAGAATAGTTTCATGAATATGATAGTATAGATGGGACGCATAGTGATTTAAAGCTATTTAAATAAGTAATTTATATTGAAACTCAGAATTCTGATAAGATGTTATTTTTGTTTTATCTATATAAAAAAGGATATATATAAATTAAAATAGAACTATGTATTTAGTATAGTATGTTTTAATACAATACAAATGGAGTGAGGTGTTAACCTATGAGTTTACAACTAAGAGATGTGGGATTAATTTCTTATGCTGACATAGAGTTTAATGGATTAACAATTATTGCTGGTGAGAATGATACAGGTAAAAGTACAGTCGGAAAAACAATGTTCTCAATAATTAAGGCATTCAGTAGGTATGAACAAGATTTTAATGAAGATAAGAAAAGAACAATTTTCAATACTCTTGACAATATTTTTTTTAAACTTCGTAGATTGTCAGATAATGAAATCTTAGATATAAGAGATGAGTTTTATCCTCCCAAACTTATGAAAGAACTAGAGCTACACTTAGACTTGATGAATGTTGAGGCTATAGAAAATACTCTCAATTACAGAATATATCTAATTGAAAAATCTAATTTAAATGAATCAGACAAAAATCTAATAATTAATCGTATAGAAGAATTAAAATCAAAAATGGTTGGCCTTAGTGAAAAAAAAGACTATATAAAAAGAGCCTTAAAGTTAGCGTTCATGTCGGAATTTGGACAAGAAGTTTCAAATAAATTTAGTAACCAAAAAGCAGTAGTTAAGTACAATGAAGGTTTAGACAGTATACTCGAAGTCACAATTGAACAAAACAATTTAAAAGATCTAACATATAATAATTTACTCTATTTTAATGATGTCACGTATATAGAGACGCCTTTAGTTTTGCAAATGTATGACCTAATTAGTAGAAGTAGTGCTTTTTTAGAGGATGAGGAAATTTCTCCCGGTAGTATAAGAAGAGTGAGGGGGATAGCTAGACCAACTGTACCTTTCCACATGAAAGACATTATCAATAAAATGGCTAATTCATTGTATTATAATGAATTAGATGAAACAGATGATAATATTAAACAATTAGTTAATAGCATAAATAATATTATTAACGGTGAGGTTAGCTTTGATAAAAAAAAGAGAGACTTTCTTTATAGGAAAAAGTTTGGAGAGAAGTATGTAAATGTAAAATCAACCAACGTTGCTACAGGCGTAAAAGCTTTTAGTATATTACAACTTT
The DNA here is from genome assembly GCF_037046045.1 of Rossellomorea sp. LJF3. Taxonomy (NCBI): domain Bacteria; kingdom Bacillati; phylum Bacillota; class Bacilli; order Caryophanales; family Bacillaceae; genus Rossellomorea; species Rossellomorea sp. LJF3. The sequence goes on from NZ_JBANLY010000004.1 coordinate 44,999, forward strand.
TATTGAAAGCAGATATCTTAAATGAACGAAGCTTACTCATAATAGATGAACCTGAAATTCATCTGCATCCTAAATGGCAAGTGGAGTATTGTAAAATAATAGTAGAAATTGTTGAGCGAGGTATTCCTGTTTTGGTAACTTCACATAGCCCGTATATCTTACAAGCGCTAAAGGTATTCAGTAGTAAATCTGATGTGAAGAGCAAAACAAACTTTTATTTCGCAGAAAGAGAACCCGAGGGTACAGGTAGCGTAGTTTACAATGTAAATAATGATTTAAATAAAGTCTTTAAAAAACTTTCAGATCCATTACAAAATTTAGTATGGGAGTAAACTGGTTATGTTACAAAGATTGTTAGATCATGGAATAAATAACAGTTATTTTAAAATTAAACCAATAAAAGATATTGAAAAATCGTGTTGTCAGGTATCTATTACAGAGGTGATTGATTATGATGATACTAAACGGTATATGATTGATACTTTAAATCAATCATCGATTACGTTTCAAGATCCAAAATCATGTGATGCTTTAAAAATAATACCCGCATCAGACAGAATAGACTTTATAGAATTTAAAGGATTAGATCTATTTATTAATAACTTATCTGGTACTGAAGTACAAGTTGAAAGACAATTGACAAAGCAAGTGAATAAATTTGATTTTGAAACTAAAATAAAAGATAGTTTATTTATTTTAGATTTAATAACAAAAATAGGCTCTTTAGAAATGACTAAAAAAGAAAGAGATTATTTTAAAGAAATTAGCAAAAATTATATAATAATGGTAGATGTTGAAATTGAGAAAGATCCTATGAAAAATATGGCATTTAATTTAATGTATCTTAGTGAGACATCTAATTTTAAGGAGAAATTAATTACATATATTCAGGATACACTAACAGGTATTAAAGAAAGAATTGAAATTAATAAGCCAATATTATTAAGTAACAAAAGAATTGATTCATATTATAAAGAACTTCAGTCAGTATAGCTAATGTATTTTTACACTATACTAAGAATTATAGTGAAGTTATTTATGGAATTCAGAAATAACAATGGAATAGAGCAGTGTGAACAATAATTACCCTAGAAAAACCCCAACTTCTCTTTACGAGAAACTGGGGTTTTTCTACAATTTGTGGTGACTTAGATTGTGTCACTTTTTCTAAGACTTGGTGAAGCCATCTAGATTAAAGAATTAATTTGCTTTTTAGCTTCCTTTAACGTTTTTTGTCTATTAAATCCTCTAAAAGCATAAGTTGTTGAGTCATTATTACGAATAAATACTTCTCCATATCCATTCTTGGAATTAAATCCCATAATGGTGTATAGGATGGTATCTTTATCTTTAATTACGTAAAATTCTCTTTTAATAATGATACCTCCTTTATTAGATAGAGATTAATATAAATTAAAAGATTACCTCTTTTTAATTGTACGTTTCTTTACTTTTTCTTGAAAGAAAGGGTAGAGTTTATTATTGGCTTCAGTCAGTATGTCGAGCGGATTAAGGTTTAAACCTGCAGCGATATTAAAGATGGTAGCGATTGTTGGATTAACCCCGCCTCTTTCAATATTTCCTAGGTGGGTATGATCAATGCCAGCTAATTCTGCCAATTGTTCTATTGTTAGTTTCTGACGTTTTCGTTCTTTACGAATATACTTGCCAATCATTTCGAATAAACTATTATGTATGTCCATCTCTCGCTACCCACCTTTCTACTCTATTATTCAAGGGGGAATCGAGAGTTAACACAGACTAAACACCACATTTTGAAATAAAGTGTGACCAGATAGTATATTTTTTTAGACGCATCCCTAAAGTATTTTCATTTGCAATTATCCGTCGTGTTAAACTATTCATATACATAAAATAGGAGGTCGTAATATGCCAACTTACAACAAACGAGTCAGAGATAAAATTCCACAAATCATTGAAAACACAGGGAAGAAGTTTTTAACTAAAATCTTAATTGATCAGGACTACATAAAGTATTTAAAAGAAAAAAGCTATGAAGAGATGGACGAGTATTGCGCAGCTGAATCTAATGAAGAAGCAGTAGAGGAGCTTGCAGATCTGTTAGAGATTATTCAAGCTCTGGCTAAGCAACATGGATCTTCTTTAGAAGAAGTTGAATCGGTACGCAAAGAGAAAGCGGAAAAACGTGGTGGGTTTGAAGAGAAGATCTTTTTGATCGAGGTAGAGGATTGATTGGATGAGTTCAATTGAATGGATGCCTCTAGATTAGGGAAGGAATAAAGGGAAGACGGTTTATACTATTGTCCTATTTTAATTAGATTCAATATAGAGTTGTTTAAGACTTCTTTGCATACAGCAGGAAGGCTTTTTAATTACATGGAAATAATTGTGATAAACTATAGAAAATGACTATTTAGGAGACAACTATGATAATAGAAATCATAAAAGCATTGGCAAAACAAACAAACATGATAGAAACCTTATCGTTAAATAAGAGGAACTACATTAGAAAAATAGATGAAAAAGGGATTTATGTAGAGACCGAGTCATCATTGGAGAAGTTTCAACGTGGAGAAAAAAATACTTCAATTGAATCCATTTCTTTTGAGTTTCTACAACAAGCGTGGGGAGAGTTTTCCTCAAAACGAGTGGCTTCTAAAGAGGACTTTGTTAAAACGAAGGGGAGAACTTCTTTTATTATGTCTTTCTTCTCAAAGCTGTCTTTTGTAAAGATAGTGGAGAAAGGACAAAAGACTGCCATTTCGTTCATTGAGTTCAAAACAGATGATTTGCCGAATGAGCAGATCCATAAAGTTACGGCCTTTTTAGAGAAGGTTATTGAGGGTACGTATCAACCTGATAGATTAAGTGAACAACTTAGGGGTAATGAGTATCGAATCACGTCAAGAGCACGGCAGGACTTAAGATTGTTAGGATTCCTGGATAAGGATCAACATCAAAATGAAAAACTCTTCAAAGAATACATTCAATCATCAAACAAGATAGAGCTATTAAGGGAACAGATTTTACATAAAGAATATTTTAGAATCGCGATTGAAATATTGGGCTTATTAAATGACCATACCCCAATCGAAAAAAAGAGAGCATTGATTGAGGTAGGAAAACTAATTGTAAGAAATTCAATTGGCGATAATCTGATGGTGGATAGTGTAGCGAGAGAAAGAACTACGAATCTACTCAAATGGCTTCAATATGTAGACTTAATCGATGAAAAGTACGCCCCAAACATTCAATTCAGTAAACTGAAGGAGCACCCTATTGTGAATACTTCGATACGTGAAAAACTTTTATTTATAATGAATAACTATGTTTCAGCGAGGACCAAACCTTTTGGAGGGAATCAACTCGGATCCTTTGTAAGAAATGAAGTTCCTAAAGATTTTAATAAACTTCCTAGTATAAATAGCGAATTTACTGTTGTTGGCTCTGTAGGAAAGACAAAATGGGCATTTGTACCCTGGATTGCAATTATGCATAAAAATATTACAACATCTACTCAAAGAGGCTATTATCTAGTTTATTTGTTTAGTGAAGATATGACTAAATTATTCTTAACATTTGCCCAGGGTGTAAAAGAAACTACACGAGAAGACATGTTACAAAGAAAAAAAGATATACGTGATCACATTGATATGCAACCCTCTGTTAAAAAAGATGATGATATATATTTAGGGGAATCCAAGAAATCAAAAGATTATGCTTTTTCAACGGCAGCATACATAGAATATCATAGAGAAGACATGCCTTCTGAAGGCGAGCTTGTGGACGATTTAGAGAGCATGATTGCTTATTATGAGAGATACATAGAGTATTCTAATACTATAGACGAAACAGATGATGTTCTACCTGAAGTAGAGGAAGTTCAAGTCGAGTTCCAAAGTGATGGTGAACTAATTGATCATATCCATGATTATATTTCTGCTAAAGGATATTATTATGATCGCAAAGATATCATCAACTTATACCTTTCTCTAAAGACAAAACCCTTCGTTATTCTGTCTGGTATTTCAGGGACGGGTAAGACGAAGATAGTTCAGTTGCTTGCTGAAAGTCTTGGTGCCACGGCAGAAAATGGACAGTTTGCCCTGATCCCAGTACGACCTGATTGGAGTGATGGATCCGACCTAATTGGATATCGAGATATTAAAGGAGAGTTCCAGGCAGGGCCCTTAACGAAAGTGTTGATGGAAGCGAATCAGCCTGAAAACCGTGATAAGCCTTATTTCTTGCTGTTGGATGAGATGAATCTAGCACGAGTAGAATACTATTTTAGTGACCTGTTGAGTGTGATGGAAAGTCGAGATCGCCAGGATGGGGAGATGGTTTCTGCTCCTGTTGTGGAGGAAGAGAAAGTAGGTAAACTTCTTTTACGAGATAATTTTTATATTATTGGGACAGTGAACATGGATGAGACGACTCATCCGTTCAGTCCAAAGGTGTTAGATCGGGCGAACACGATTGAATATAATGACGTGGTATTAGATCATTTTGGGTTTTTAACAAAAGATTCTATTGCTGAACCAGTAGCTATAGACAATCAACAAATGGCTGGTAGGTTTTTAAATTTAAAGGATGCTTTCTTTGATCATGAGTATCTTGTGAGAAAGGTCACTGGGCTGCTTGTTGAGGTAAATACGATATTAGAACCAATAAAGGCTCATTTCGGATACCGGGTACGAGATGAAGTCTGCTTTTATATGATTTATAACGATGAGGGCCAACTGATGAAATTCGAGGACGCCTTTGATTTTCAACTACTTCAAAAAGTTCTTCCAAGATTAACAGGCAACGACCTGAAAACGGAGGAAGCATTAAAGAAACTATTCTTGTTCTGTACAAGTCATGAGTGGGATGAGATGAATGCAACCTCGATCGTAAAAGAAGCTCGTTTTTCAAAATCTGCCGAAAAGCTTTCAAATATGATTCCGAAAATCATGCATGATGGCTTCACTTCCTTCTGGGGTAGTTAAGGATGAATGGATCGGAAACGAAAGAACTGCTGTATATTGAGACTGATGATTTCTCCCTGTATATCAAGGGAATGCCGTATAATGCGAGGTTTGAGAGTTTATCACAGTATCGGAAGCATTCTGCTCTTGAAAAGGAAGCTATGACGTTTACCTATAGTGGTGAGTGCATAAGATCGGTTGAACTGTATGATGTGGAAACGGATTCACTTGAGGTAGTTCAGGGACAGTCCTTTTCTCCTGTTTTCTTTGAAAATGGAGTCTATCAGATTGTGATTTCTCCTAAGACTGATAAAAGCCTGTCCTTTTATCATGAGCATCCTGTTTTAAGGAATGCGGTTGAACGAGTAGGTAGAGGAAGTCATCCGATACTTATGGGGAATTTGCAGTTTATGAATGAAGTGGGATATACAAGCTTTTCTATTAAACACAATGAGAAGATTTTACTTGAAGTGAAGCTTGAGATTTTCCCGACGAAATTAAGCTATAAGGATGATTATCGTAAGCTACTAGAGGAAGTAAATGATGAAGTGTATAATCTTGCTTTTCACTTTATTAAGAAGACATTTTTAGGGGCTTCTAATCATTTATCAGAGAATCCTTCTTTGACGGAGTTTTATCGGTTGATAGAGTTCTATTTTCAGAGCTTTATCAAGTCGATTCAACGGATTGAGGAACAGCCTCACCACCAGCTGCTGACGGAGCATCAGATGGTGAGAGGGGAACGAATTAAGAGGTTGGATAGTAAGGGACGTAAGCATTTACGAAGCAACCCTCAATTGTTTATGGAAGCTGACAATGGACTGGTGCTGGACAATAAGCCTGTTTTCCCTGTTAAGGGGTTAAATGCACGAAAAACGATTACTTATGATACGTTAGAAAATCGATTTGTGAAGTGGATGATGGATCGGCTAACTCATAAGTTAGCCGATCTTGCTACTAAGATAAGCAGTCAATCGGGTAGGTATGAGCGGAAGGTAGATGAAAAGTTGCTTCTCAAGGTCAAAGGGATGCAAGGTACCCTGAAGGCTTATTTGAATAAACCTTTTTGGAAAGGTATTAGTAGTGTGGATCGAACGGTCACAAGCATGGTGATCCAGAGGAAGATTGGTTATCGGGATGCGTATAAAATCTATCTAGTTGTGACCAGAGGGTTGATGCTTGAGGGTGAGCTTTTCAAAATGTCGGTGAAGGATGTCGCGACGCTTTATGAGTATTGGACGTACCTGAAAATGGGGCAGATATTACGAGCGAAGTATGTGCCTGAATATCAGGATGTTGTGGCGATTCGCCATGGATCATTATTCGTTGATCTGGATCAAACTTCGAATGCGAAGCAGGTGTTTACACATCCTCAGACTGGGGAGCGGATTGTCCTTTCTTTTCAAAAGAGAGAAGGGAAGGTCCCTACAGTCACGCAGAAGCCTGATATTATGCTCGAGGTGGAGAAGAAGTATTCTCATAATCGCTATCACTATGTGTTTGACGCGAAGTATCGGATTGATTTTGGTTTCGGATCTGATCAGGCAGAAAAGGTTGGGCCGTTGGAAGAAGATATTAATACGATGCATCGTTATCGAGATGCATTGGTAAAGAAGCATCATGAGAGAGATAGCTATGAGCGGTATTCGTTTGGTGCGTATGTATTGTTTCCGTGGAATGAAGAGCAGGCTTACTTAGAGCATCCTTTTTATAAGAGCATTGATGAGGTGAATATTGGGGGACTGCCGTTTTTGCCGAATTCGACTGTGCTAGTGGAGACGTTAGTGGAACGATTGGTGGAGAGTAATCCTGAGGATCTGCAGGAGGAAGGTGTGCTGCCTACTGGTGCTTGGAAGCATTGGGAGTCTTCTTTGGATGAGAAGGTGCTTGTTGGAACGGTGAGTGATAGGTCGGATTATCAGGAGTATAAGAGGGGCAAGTATTTTGAGATGGACTCATCTTCTTTGAAGAGGGGTTGGCAGGAAAGTTTGTATGTTGCTTTGTATATGACTAGTGAAGTGAGTGGTGAGGCGGGTCCTGAGAATGGGATTCAGTATTATGGAAGAGTTGAGGATATAAAGGTTAATGGCGGTAAGGTGAGGTTTGTAGTGGAGAGTTGGCAAACCTTGAAGAAGGTGATTCGACCTGTAGGGTATGGAATCCAGTCACATATGATGACGACGATGTCATTGCTTGAGCAGTCTGAGGAGCTTCCGGAGTTGTTTATGAAGTCTGGGGAGGAGATTAAGCTTTGGCGGATGCTGCGTCGGCTTAATAGTAGAGTGGGAACAAGCTTAGATGATAGGACTTTGGATCTTGCCAAGAAGGTGCAAGCTTATCAAATTGGTCATGTTGAGGTGTTATTGAATCCTACAAATCAACAGATAGAAATATTACATGATTATGAGATCGTAAAAACTATTCCGTTAGTATCCTTACAGAAACAGCCAGCTCAGGTGTTTAAACTAGTTAAAGATTCGGTGTTTGAAGCTCCTAGAAAGTAAAAGCCTTTCCGTTAGGAAGGGCTTTTATTGAGTGTTCGATCTAATAAGACGTTACTTTCCCTTTTCCTCCCAATTATATGCTAGTCTAGAATTATAACTAACAATAAGTGGGTGAACACAATTCTGAATCTTACATACTATCAATCATTATTTAATGAAGACAATACCGAGATAAGGTGCCGCAGGGTCCTTGATGAAGTGGCTCCTCAAGTAAACAGGGTATTTGAACGATTCATTACTTCCAAGGAAATCCCTTTGGGGGATAAGTTATACATCCGTAACTACGATACTACTTTGACGACAACTTATCATGATGCGCGGAATCCAACATATGCAGAAAAGAAAAAGAACTCTGATATGGGCAGGAAATACTTTGTGGGTCTATATATGAAATCCGATGAGAAAGAATACAACCTTTTGACAATAGAATTTAATGGAATTGATCAATCGTTATTGTTGCATACGGAAATAAGCCTCATACCTTTTTGGTCCTGGTCCAGGAGTGGTGTCATCCAGGACGTTTTGTCCTCGATTCCTGATGAGTACTCGATTTTTACTGGATGGAAGGAAAAGTCCAGAGTGCCTAAAGAAGAATTTGAAGATTTTGTGAAAAGTTGTATCAAACCAAGAAAGAGGCCATGGTTCCAAGTAGGAAAAAGTATGGATCTTGAAGGACAGATGGATGAGAAAGAACTGAGTGGATATTTACAGGAAGTCTGGGACGGGTTGAGCGAATTCAGGGAATTCATCAATATGGAAATACAAACAGGACAGAGAGCTTGGACTGCATTAAAACAATTGTCTTCCATACGTGATATTGAAGAAACCCAACTGCTTGGACGACCTTATTCTGTAGAGATTTCTTCTGTTGAAAACCTTAAATATCAAGGGAAGAGACAATCTTTTCAAATCAATGATGGAGATCAAATGATCACTAAAGGAAATATTGACTATCTTGATTATCATGACAAAAACTCACCATTCCAAACAATTGTCGTTAGGGTGGCAGGAGGCAATCAGATTTTCACCAATGTACGTGAGATTTTGGCCAATGGTACAAAGGAGTGGTGGATCAAGAAGTTATTTGCCACTCAGAGTATGGATAACCATGAAATCAAGGCGGAAGCCATGCGCTTGCTTCAGGAACATGGGATACAGGTGGAGGATGCTTCTTATTGTGTAGGCACATATGACAACGATAGTGAAACCTTCATTGAAGGGGCTCATCAGGTCAAGAAGAACTTTATTGATGCAGCTCTTCTGTTTGCCCATGCACGAAAAACGGTGGAGCTTCCTTCTGATAGTGTAAACAATGAACTGGAAATGGAAGGAGAAAATGAGCTTTCCGAAACAGAAACACTTGAGCCTAATTTCAGGTTCGCAGAAATCCATGACATGATCGATAACAGTCAATTTACTTTTTCCAAATCGATTGTAAGGGATCTGCACTTGAATCTGACTGCGCTTGATGACAAACATTTTGTTATACTAAGCGGAATTTCCGGGACTGGGAAAACACAGCTTTGCCGATTATACGCCAATGCTGTATATGGGCTGGAGTATGAAAGTGAAAATCCCTATTTCAGCATCATACCAGTTCGGCCCGACTGGACTGATGCCAGTTCCTTGTTCGGGTACTACAGTTCATTCGAGAAACGTTATGTGAAAACGGAATTCTTGAAAGTGATATTGAATGCATTGAAGGAACGAGAAAAGCCACATTTCATTCTACTGGATGAAATGAACCTGGCCAGGGTGGAGTACTATTTGAGTGATTATCTAAGTGCGGTGGAGTCAAGAAAGGAAATCCCACTTCATCAGGATGAGCATATAACGGATATCCCTCAAAAATTGAACATACCGCCTAATGTTTACGTATTAGGGACAATAAACATCGATGAGACCACTCATTCCATATCGGATAAAGTATTGGACCGTGCTTTTGTCATGACATTATCGGATGTGGACTTCACTTCTTTCTGGGAGAGGGTAGACCAGGATTTGAAAGATTCATTGTTCCGGGAATTCTCTCTTTTGAAAGAGTTCCATACTAAATTGTCTGCATACGAACTTCATTTTGGCTACAGGACCATGGGGGAGATGCTTCAGAAGCTCTATGCGAATCATCAGCTGGGAGCGGATCATGCAATGGCTCCGATGGAAGCACTGGATGGCGTGATTGCCGAAAAGGTGTTAACGAAGATCCGTGGTGACGAACGAATATCGGAAATGCTTAATGAACTGAATCTCTGGTTGACTTCCAATCTGGAAGGCCGTTCCGTCTCCTTGCAGCATGTGAACCGGATGCAAGAGGAGTTGGAGTACTATGGTGCAACTCAGTTCTGGAGATAAATTAGAAGTCTGGATGTCTTCAGAGGGATGGATCCCCTTTGAAGAAGCCTTTTTAACAGAGGCAACGGAATACAGATTGCGGTATGAGGGGACTGGAATTGATTTAAGGATGCAAGGAATACCGATACCTTTTCATAAGGAGGGGAACCTGTTCTTCACTTCACTCGTGACTCCCTTCCAGAGCGGATCGGTCCAAATATACCTCAATGGTAAGGAATATAAAACATTCATCTACCCTGATTCCCGTAAACTATCAGAACAGCAATTTGATGTGATGATTGAGGAGATATTAGAGGAAAGCAACAGCTGTTTTCAATTGAGCGGATTGGAGAGGGAGGTCTCTGTATCCGGTAAGAGCCGGGGATCCTCCTGGACGCAGTGGATTTACATTGAAAGGTCCATGCAACCTCTACGTCAGATTTTTGACCGTATCGAGAAACAGCCATTCAGCAGGCTCGTCAAACTGCCGATTGTTCAAAAAAGGGAGAGGGTACAACGTGTTGAACATACGACGTTGAACTGGCTGGATAAGAGAGGGTACGGTGAAACTATTCCCCTCAATGTCGAGACGACCAAAACGTTTGAGACAGTGGACGTGTATGAAAATCAGGTTTTAAAGAAGCAGCTGTTTGACCTGACTACTCTCCTTAGGACATACATGAAAGTGGAAAGAGTGGACGTTTCCAAGAAAGCGGCAACGTTTCATTCATTAATAAGAAGGTGGATCAACTCTCCTTTTCTAAAGGAAGTTTCCATGCATCAAGGGCCATACTCTATCACCCAAAAATTCAGGAAACATCCCATTTACCGACAATGGTATAAGTGGTTTGAACAGTTATACAAACATGACAGGGAAGGAATCGGGTTTGATTATCCCATTGCCATGAAGGATACTTTCGAATTATATGAGATGTGGTGCTTTATGAAAATTATCGGGATATTGAGGGAGTTGAACCTGGTCGAGGATACCAGGGGGTTATACAAGACGACTAAAAGTGGGATCTTTATCGACCTAGTCGAAAACAAAGAAAGCAGGATCAGGCTTCGAGATGGAAAGTCACTCTACTTTCAACGGAAATATCAGTACGATTCAAAAGAATTCTACACTTATACCCAAAGGATGATTCCTGATATCGTGTTGGAAGGTGGAAAAGAAATCATTGTATTTGATCCAAAATATCGGGTACCCGGGAACCTTGGTACTGCTCTTGGTGAAATGCACAAGTATCGGGATGGAATTTTTCACAGGGAGACAGGAGAAAGAGCTGTTAGTGAAGTGTATATACTAACACCGACAAGTGATAATTCTGTAGAATCGATGAGGTATTTTCAGGAAGGTTATCATGATAGATATAGAATGGGTGCATTGCAGATGGTACCTGGAGCGGGAAATAAGCAATTGCATCAAAAGTTATTATCGATTGTTAATATCGTGAAAGATGATAGTGAATAAAGCTAATACGGCAAAAAAATCCACGGAGCAGGTACCTTGATTGTGGAGCCGTGATAGTAAATGGGAACGGCTCCCGCTGTACCCTAACCAACATTACATTTTCAGGAGATGCGAAAGTAGGATGGAATCCGTCCCTGGTTGACCTAAAAGAAATATGTGAAACGGAAAAAGGGAATTTGGGAGGAATAAAGATTGGTGAAATTAAAGTACTTTACCGCATCCATGTTAATCGGCTCAGTATTAGTAGGTTGTTCAGCAGAAGAAACGTCTGAACCAAAACAGTCAGTTGAAAAAGTAGCGAATGTAGAAGTGAAGTCATTTAAGTCTATAGAAGACGAAGCTCAGAATGAGATGAAGGAAAACTTCATGGAAAATAAGGAAGAAGCCGTTAGAGTCGTTGAGAGCTTAAAGAGGATTTTGGATGAGCCTATGGACGCTTCTCTGATCGAAGCTGGGTTTGACAAGGAATATGATTGGTATTTAAAGTCTCAAAAAGTATCCAATGAAGTCGATGAATTCCTAAGGTTTCAGGATAAACCTAAATCAAGCGACTTGTTGAATATCAGATTGCTTGCCGCCACAATCGGGCATCTTCAGTATGTAAGAACGGCCCATATAGACGACACGGGAGGGGAGACAGAGGCTCAAACAGCCGTGAGTGATTGGAGGCCGGCCAGTCTGGATTTGAATTATTCATATATGTATATGAAGAGAATTGTCCACGATTTAGACATTGCTTTAAATCATAGTGGACAAGGCGAAACATTTGGAGTGACTTATCTGATGGACGGTGAGAATCTGGAAGAGTTGAAATCGTTTATGAACGGTGGAGGGTACCAGGAGGGCTAATAATTTTTTATAAATTCTGACTTTTAGTGTGGTATAATTTAACAAGTGGCAATTAGCCCCAGCCAATTAATTTTAAGTTATATAACAAAGGAGGAAGTCAGTATGGGAATATTTGATATCTTCAAAGGGAAGAGTTCGGGTGAAGAGAATGAATATACAGGCGATACCCCACCTTGTCCACGATGTGGAGAGTCATTAACTAAAAAATATGAATATAGTGAAACGTATTGTACAAATTGCAACTATGGTTTAGATGATGACGACGATGATGATAGTGATGAAGCTTTAAGTGTATATGAAGCTGCAGAGATTTGGGCTTCACATGGAAAAGATGAAGATTACATGTTTGGGTATACTGAAAAAGAATTGGAAGATGCTCTATAAAGCATAGAATCCCCCCGACCATTACGGTCGGGAGGATTCTATTTGCCTTGGTTTAAGTACGACGAAATCTTTTCCACATAAGGTTCTCATCTCTAATGTTCATTACTTTAAGTCTAATTTATATAGATATTAAGTGTTTTCATGCCATTAAATGGCGTATTCATTAAGTTCATTTGTCCTCCTCCAACCATTCGGACCCCACCCGAATGTTTTTTTTATGAAAAATTTATCCACAGGGTGTCCCTTTCACTCCCATCTCCCTATATAAAGGGTGAAACCAAAATGAATGAGGAGTGATTGTAATGAATGGATGGAGAAAGTTGGAGACAGGTATGTTGGATAAGGAGACGTTTCATCACCCGGAGGATCTTCGCTTGTATGTGTTGATTCTGTTGAATGCGACGTATCAAGGCGGGGTTCAGGTTGGTGGTGTGGTGCTTGGGGAGAGGCAGTATGTGCGTTCGCTCCGGAAGCTGCGGGAGGATCTGTGGTTCTATAATGGGAAGAAGATTGATGAGTATTCGCATTCGCGGATTCAGCGTTCGATTAAGCGGTTGGAGAGAGATGGATGGCTGAAGGCGGAGAAGTATGAGCATGGGTATGTGTTTACGCTGAGACCGACGAAGGATTTCGCCTGTGGGGAGTATTTGAGTTGGATGGGGATGTCTAAGAAGGAAGAGGAAGTAGAGGAATCCGGTGGTGACCAGCCTGATGATGGGGCTGGTTCCGGAGGGTCTTCGTGCGGCGAAAAGGATGTGAATGGGGTGCGGAGAGAACCTGCAAACAGACTTAAGAACTTAGAGAAAGAAGAGAAGGAGAACACCACCAACCTTAACGGCACTAAGGAAGAAGAGAGGCTGCAGGCGCTGATCGGGCATTTCATTGGCAGGAGGGAAAGAGGACTGATCTTGACACCGATGGATTATGTGGCGATGGAGCGGATCAGCTTGAGCGAGTTGTCGACGGAGGAACTTATTGTGTTCATGGATGAGGAGTTTGACAGACAGCAGAGCATTAATCCGAAGCTGACGATCAACAGTCCGAAGTATTTGGAGAAGGCCCTTGAGGGGTACATTTCTCCTCGGGAATCTATGGAGCACATCGATGACCTGTTGGATGGGCTTGAGGAGATTGTGACGGAGGCATGACGTTCCATGAGTTCAAGGAGCTTATGAAGGTGATCCAGGGAGCGTATCCTCAGCGGCTGCTCACTCATGATCGGGCGAAGCTGTGGTTTCAGCACCTGGAGAACTGTGATTATTACGTGGTGAAGAAGCGGGTAGAAGCCCATATCAAGGTGAGTCCTCACATGCCGACGATCTCTGAGCTGTACGAACCGCCGGTGGAGGAAACGACGATACTAGAAACCATGGAAGCATGGGAAAAAGAAGGAGCGAGACGAATTGAGAATGAAAGAAGAAACGAGTGGACACGACCTGCACCACCCTGGGCACGATGAACAGCTGCTTCGGGAGTTGCATGAAGCGGAGAGTATGATCATTGGAGCGGTCCTTTTGGATGCGGATGTGTTGGATACATTGACCCTGGAGGAGAAGCATTTTAGCCTGGTGAGGAACCGCCTTATTTTTAAAGCGATGAAGGGGCTGCAGAAGAAGCGGCTTGAGATTAATCTGGTGATGCTGGTGGAGGAACTTGGGGATGACATTGAGAATGTGGGAGGGGTCCAGTTTCTCCTGGCGCTTGCCAACTACTGCCCGACGACGGTGAACATCGAGCAGTATGAACAGATTGTCCTGAAGTATTACGAACTGAGCCTCATCAAGAATTCGGCCCATCACTTCCTGAATGCCTACACCCCGGAATCCGCACAGGGCCTTTACAAAGCACTTATTGACATGCACACGAATGTGACGATTGACGAAGAAACGAAGGACGACATCATCATGGATCTCTATGAATCTCTTTACATGGAGAGGGACGGACTTCCCGGTGTCTCGACGGGATTCGAGAGCCTGAATGCGCTGACGGGAGGGTGGAAGGAAGGGGAGCTCATCATCCTGGCGGCGAGACCTTCTATGGGGAAGACGGCTTTTGCCATCCAACTTGCCTGGGAATGCACGAGGGAGAAAGGGGTGAGCATGGTGTTCTCCTTAGAGATGAGTTCGAGGCAGATCATGCAGCGACTTCTCTCGAGTATCACGGATATTAACATGATGAAATGGCAGAATCCTTATAAGTATTTGACGAAGGACGAGATGCCGAGGATGCACGGGGCGATGAATGCGGTGTACAGGGCGAAGCTTGAACTCTCGCAGAATGGGATGATTACCCTGCCGGAGATCAGGCAGCGGATCATGAATCTGAAGCGGGAGTACCCGACGGAGCCGTTTCTTGTGGTGATTGATTACCTGCAGCTCATCACGGTGAAGGAGCGGTTTGACCGGCATGATCTGGCGATCGGGCATATTACCAAGCAGCTGAAGGGGATGGCGAAGGAGTTTGGGATTCCGATCATTCTGTTGTCGCAGCTATCGAGGGGAGTCGAGTCCAGGGATGACAAGCGGCCGAGGCTGTCGGATCTGCGTGACTCGGGGAATATCGAGCAGGATGCGGATGTGGTGTTGTTTCTGTACCGGGATGACTATTACTATCCGGACTCGAAGAACGGGCAGGAAGTGGAAGTGAAGATTGCGAAGAACCGGAATGGGCCGGTGGGGACGGTGAAGTTGGAGTTTGTAAAGGAGTTTGGGAGGTTTCGTGGGGGATGGATGAAGCGGGGGGACGGTTGTGTTGGTTCGGTTTGAGTGTGGGCCGGTGGGACCGGCCCTTTGGCTCACTGATGATAATTGGGGAGGGATTGGGATGTTGGTGACGGAGTATGCGAAGGGGAATGAGTTGGGTTTTCAGGTTGAGAGTTTGAAGGTGTATGGGGTGTTGGTGGGATTGTTGGGTGAGGAGCGGGAGAGGCGTGGGGATGGGTATGGGTTGGTGAGTTATCGGGAGTTGTGGGAAGGGTGTAAGGAGGCTGGGGTATTGAGTGGGGTGGATCAGGGGTTTGCGGTGATGATGGATATGGTGGGTGTGGTGGAGGTTGGGGGATTGATTGGGAGGGAGAGGGTTAGTGGGGGGAGTTGGGTGAGGGAGATGAGAAAGATGAGAAAGGATAGAGGAGTTTAAAAGTAGACCGAGGTACCTGTCCCCATGGCTTCCTTCTAGGTTACCATCACTTATCAACAACTATACCTGGTTGAGAGTTAGCCGTAAATATATACATGTTCTCTATGACTTCAAGTTCCTCTTATGCTCACACAAGCAACTTATGTTACTATCTACTATAAGAACAACAACGGTTATGTCTAGGAGGCCACCATGCCAAAAACCAAATACATAGAAATCTACGAAGACTTAAAACATAAAATCGAACAAAATATCTATGAATATCAGCGACTGCTGCCTTCTGAGAATATGCTGGTAAAGGAGTATGATTGCTCTAGGAATACGGTGCGGAGAGCGATTGGGAATCTAGTGAGCGAGGGATATGTGCAGACGAAGCACGGGCAGGGGGCTCGTGTGATTTATCAGGATTTCAAGCAGAATGAGTATATGTTCGGGGAGACGGAGACGTTCAAGGAGTTTTCCCTCAGGAACCATAAGAAGCATGAGACGAAGGTGGTTGTGTTTGAGGAGTTGACGGTGGATGAGGCACTTCATGCGCATACGCTGATCCCGGTCGGGGTTGAGGTGTATCATCTGAAGCGGATCCGTTACTTGGAAGGAAATCCGGTGATCATGGATTACAATTATTTCCGGAAGGATGTCGTGAAGGGGCTCACGGTCGAGATTGCGGAGGATTCAATTTATGAGTATCTGGACAGGGAGTTGAACCAGCGGGCGGTCACTGCGAAGCGGAAGATGGTGGTGGAGCGGACAACGGAAGCGGACGAAAAGTATTTGAAACTGGATGGATTCAATAGTGTCGTGGTGGTGACGAGCCACATCTTTAATGGTGATGGTGTGATGTTCGAGCATACCCAATCGCGTCACACGCCCGGAAATTTCGTCTTCTTCGATCAGACACAGCGGAAATAAAAAAGTGTACGAGGCATATGTCCCGTACACTTTTTTTTGCATTATTGAGCCAGTTTTGCTGCCAGGTGGATGAACACGCTGGATGTCCATGTGTGGGCGAGGTCCCTTAATCCTTCTCCTGTTTCGGCGTGGAAGTTTTCCGCGAATCCACCGTGTTTGCAGAGGTCGAGGAATTTCCGGGCCATCTCTATTGCCAGTTCATGTTCCCCACATTCTTCAAATGCTTCCACGAAAAGTAGTGTCGTTGGCGCCCAGATCGGTCCCCTCCAGTAGGCATCTTCTTCATAAAGAGGGCTGTCGATGGCTTCAGAAGCGATTCCCCATTTGGTTAGGTAGCGGTTGCTGCTCAGCGTCCCGATCATTTTTTTGCGTGCAGCCTCGGGCAGTTTTTCGGCAAGGATAAGCGACACAAGCGGCAGGTACCCTTGACTTTCAATAGCTGTTCCGTCCTTTGTGAAGCGTGCGACGGGCAGATCATCTACCAGGAAGTAGTCGCAGAATTTTTTTACGTAATTATCTGCTTCCCTTTCCCAATAGGCCTTGTCCTGAGGACGTCCCAGTTTTTCGGCAACGACAGCCAGCATGTCCATCGACTTGATCAAGAACGCGGTCAAGTCGGGTGAGTCGATGATATTGGCATCCCTGAACACAGTGCTGTTATCCTGGCCAGAATCATTTCCATGATGATATTCGCAGATGCCGTCACGGTTGAAGTCCTTGTAGTGAAGATAGAATTCTACGTGTCTCTTAATCTGGGAATAGATGGTCTCCAATTGGTCGGTGGAGAGCGTCATTTTTTCCATCATCTTCAATACGAATAATCCTTGCACCGGCGGCTTGGAGAAATTCCAGCGGATGGTCGAGTCGCTGATGGAACCCGGGATCTGCCCTTTGTCGTCCTGGTGATCGAATAAGAGCTGGATCTGGTCCCATGCGAGCTGATCATCGACACCGGCGAGAGCGAGACCGTTGAAGGCGTTGTCCCAGCTCCAAACCCCCGGGAAGTTGCGGTTCGACATGTACATCGCTTTCCGTTTCAAGAGGCCCTGCTCATTGACGAAACAGGTCCAGTTCAGGTAAGCGGCTTCTCTGAGTGTTTGTTCATATCCATAAGGGACAGGGGGCTGTTTTGATAAGAACGTCAGAAAATGGTTCGTGCTTTTATCAAGAGCCGCTTCAAAGCTGTATTCCCTTTCTTCAGGCATGGCCCCATGGGTCGGGACGTCTTCGATGACACATAGGAAGTCCTGTGCACCTTCGGGTTGAGTAATGTGGATAGAGGACAGATTATCCGCTTCAACCGTGCTGCCTGTCGTGTCCATGAAAACATTTTGCTGCAGGGAGACGGTGCCGCTCGGTGCGAAGATCATGTACTTAGTGAGATTCTTGTAGCTGTTGATCAGACAGAACTCTTCACCTGGATTACCTAATAGATAGTTATATTCAAAGTTGAAGACGGGTTGGGTATCGAGTATGAGCCCGACGTTTTCCCCGATGCCTTTTACATAAATACGCTCTGAATCTTCAAAGCACAGGTGCAATTCCCCGCCTTCGAATGAAAGCGAGATTTGAAATTCATCCGCTTTATACGTGTAGGGAGCAGAGGTCCCATTCACAGTAGGGATGATCTTGAGGGCATTCTGATGTTGCTTGGATTTCCCCCGTACTGAATTTATATACAATCCGTTCTTTTCGAGAATATCGCTTTCCTGGTAGGTGAGGGCCATATAGGAACCGAAGTGGCTCATCGGTGTGATGCTTATATCCATGTTGAACACTCCTTTTTCAAAATTGTCTTGACAATGATTCATAACAATTTATACTGTACTATAACGAACTTGTTTAAACAAGTTAGAATTTTTATGAAAGCGATTAACTGAGGAGGTCAAGAAGATGGGATTTAAAGAGAATGTTGCTGACATTATAAAGAATATAGGCGGTGCGAAGAACGTCAGCAGTGCGTCGCATTGTGTCACAAGGCTCCGTTTGGTGTTAGTGGATGAGAGTCTGGTAGATATAGAAGCGTTGGAAGAAAATGAACTCGTGAAAGGGACGTTCTCGGCGAGTGGTCAATTTCAGGTGATCATCGGTCCCGGCATGGTTGAAAAGGTTTACAGCGAGTTTGTCCAGCAAACCGGTGCGGAGGCCGTGAGCAAGGACGACATGAAGAAGGAAGTCGCGGAGAAAGGGAATGTCATCCAAAAGGGTGTAAGGGTCCTGGCGGATATCTTCATCCCGATCCTGCCGGCGATCGTTGCGGCCGGGCTGCTGTTAGGGTTGAATAACCTGCTTGCCAATCCCGGCATTTTTTACGACGAAAAATCACTATTGGATGTTCATTCGGGCTGGACAGGCTTTGCCGAGTTCATCAATGTTATCGCGAATACAGCGTTTACATTCCTGCCTGTACTCATCGCCTGGTCTGCTGCCAGGAAGTTTGGCGGAAGCCCGTTACTCGGAATCGTGCTCGGGTTGTTATTGGTTCACCCTTCGTTAATGTCCGCATATGCGTATGCAGAAAATCCGGGGGATGTTGAATATTGGAGCTTGTTCGGATGGGACATTGCTAAGATCGGCTATCAGGGACAAGTGCTCCCGGTTATTTTTGCGACATTGATATTGACTTGGTCGGAAAAGAAATTGAAGCGGTTCATTCCGGATAATTTACAGATGATTTTTGTGGCACCGCTTGCATTGGTATTTGCGGGGCTGTTGACGTTCGGAGTTATCGGACCGATCACGATGACAGGTTCGAACTGGATCACGGATGGAATACTTTATTTATTTGAAGTTTCGCCTGCATTTGCCGGTGCCGTGTATGGATTCATCTCCGGCCCGCTTGTGATCACAGGGATGCACCACATCTTTTTAGGAGTAAACCTGCAAATGGCTGGAACGCTTGGCTACGTCACGCTATGGCCGATCGGAGAAACGGTTACACTCGCTCAAGGTGCGGCCGCGTTGACCATGTTTTTCATCATAAAACAGAACAAGAAATTGAAAGGTGTGTCGTTAACGGCAACACTGTCTGCATGGCTAGGGGTCACGGAACCAGCCATCTACGGAATCAACCTCCGATTCCGCTACCCGTTCATTGCCGTAATGATCGGAAGCGCAATCGGAAGTGCGTACCTCGCAGCACAAGGGGTGAAAGCAACATCCGTCGGGGTAGGCGGAGTGTTATCGTTCCTTTCTGTTTATCCTGAACACTGGGCGTTCTATTTTACCGGTATGGCCATCACATTTGTCATCACTGTGGGATTGACGTTCGGATTTTTCAAGAGCAATTTGTTCATGACTGGTAAGACAGTGGATGGGAAGACTGAAGGTAAGGCTAGTGTGAAGGATGAGAAGTTGAAAGCGGAGAATGTATCGGTTTGAGTGAAAGAAGATGAGGTGTCTAGTGGATAGGTGCCTCGTTTGGTAGTCTGTAAATTTTCAAAGGTCCGTCCCCCAACGTGCTTTAATTCGTTAATGCACGCAGGGACGGACCTTTGTTCTTAAGTATTGTAAAGGTATGGAGAGTATCATCAGAGTCAAAATCTTATGAAAGAGGAGCAGGGAAACTTGGAACATAGTTACTAATGTTCTTTTGAAATTATTCAGTTGAGTTCCTGTGAATCGATGGGAAGGATCTTGTACTTCCATACTATTAACCAGTGCATCCCGGCCATGAGCCACTGGACCTATCCCATGGCTCCCCCTCTCAAGGTGGGCTATTGGCCATTCGGCTTTTACAGCAGGTGGGAATGAAACAATATACAGGACAAATGGAAGAAGAATCTTTTCATCATGCGGCAGCACAAGGTCTTAATGTTTCAGACATGACCTCACTATTTCTGATTTTTTAGAATTTTCTATCCTCTTATACTTTAAGCTTATTAATCGTGCTACTATAAAGGATAGAAAGATAAAAAAAAGGGGGGGTTAACATATGAAAAGTACCGAGCTGTTCATTAATAACCACTTGCTTGACCTCATTTTTGAAAGTACTTATTACGGAATTGTCATTGTCGATTGCAACGGGATTATCCAATACATAAGTAATAACTATTGTGAGTTTTTAGAGGTAGACCGGAATGCGGTAATTGGCGAACATGTCACAAATGTGATTGAAAATACGAGAATGCATCTGGTGCCCCGAACAGGGCAAAAGGATATTGCCGATCTGCAGCTGCTTAGAGGAGAGTTCGTAATTGCCAATCGAATTCCTATTATCGAAGACAATGAAATCTTGGGGGCGGTCGGGACAATCATTTTCAGGGACCTTGATGAGTGGAAGAAAATGAACAGTCATATAAAGGGGGTACTATCAGAGCTCAATTATTACCGCAATGAATGGGACACCGAAAATGGCCTTAAATATTCCTTGCATGATCTAATCGGTAAAACGCGGGAGATTACAGAGTTGAAAGAGCGAGTAAAACGAGTCGCAAGAGGGGATATTTCCGTCCTGCTCAGGGGAGAGAGTGGAACGGGAAAGGAAATCCTCGCCCAGAGCATACATAAACTTAGTGAGCGCAGCGATAAGCCTTTTGTAAAAGTCAATTGCGGTTCTATTCCCGAACATTTGCTGGAGTCAGAGCTTTTTGGGTATGAGGAAGGTGCCTTTACAGGTGCGAAAAAGGGAGGGAAAATCGGGAAATTTCAGTTTGCAGCTGGCGGGACGATTTTTCTGGATGAGATTGGAGATATGCCTCAGCACATGCAGGTAAAACTGTTGCGTGTCCTCCAGGAAAAAGAATTTGAACCGGTGGGATCTCTCCAGCCAAAAAAGATTAATGTCCGTGTGATTGCTGCAACGAATCGTCCTTTGGAAAAAATGATCGAGGACAAGCTGTTTCGTGAAGATCTTTTCTACCGGATTAATGCAGTTCAGCTTTTCATTCCTCCGCTGAGAGCACGAACAGAGGATATCCATTTGCTTGTTGACCATTTTCTTAAAAAAGTAACTGCCCGGATTGGGAAACGGGTCACATCTGTTCGTCCAGAAGTCCTGTCTATCATCGAACAATACAATTGGCCAGGGAATATTAGGGAGCTGGAAAATGTGATCGATGCAGGTGTCCATCTATCAGATGGCGAGGCAATGGAAATGGATGCCCTGCCGGATTACATGAAAAGCAAATACAGCAAGATTGGAAAGCTGAGTCTGAAGGATATTGTAGAAGGTACAGAAAAGAATGCAATTGAAAAGGCTTTAAAACGGTGCGGATTTGATAAGAATAAGGCTGCTGAATCACTTGGAATAGGGAATTCTACTATATATGACAAAATTAAAAAATATAATATCACTCATCCTCTAAAATAAATCCGGGAATTCGGAATCTTGTCCGAGATTCCGGGTTTTTTCTTTTTTAAGATGTTCCGGGAGTTAATAACAGGTATATGTCAATAAATAATTAGAAAATTCTAAAAAGTAAAATGTGTATTCTGTGAAACCGGAAAAAATACCCTTTGAAATAGTCAATGATAAACAGAAATCAAGTGAATAGTAGGTTTTCTTTGTTGGCACGAATCTTGCAATAAGATTATTAAATGGAAATAGAAAGGAGAAAAGCAGGTAAAAGAAGAGAGAATAAGATCTACATTTTTTTACCCATAATTGTATGCGCTTACATTCTTGAGGAGGGAATCTATTGGATGTCGGATATTTTACAAGAAGAATGGCGAAAGATTTGAACCCTCAAAACCCTTCCAAAATCGCAATCAAAGAAGAATCGGGAAGTTCGTGGACATATAAGGATCTTCATCAAAAATCTAATGTTTATGCAAATAAGCTTCGCGAAATGGGTGTGGGAAAAGGGGACCGCGTCGGAATTTTGCTCTATAATTGCCTGGAATATTTCGGTCTTTATTTCGCTGCTGCCAAAATTGGGGCAATTGCTGTCCGGCTTAATTTTCGGCTTTCAAGCAAGGAATTTGAATACCTGCTTAACGATTCGGAGACAAAAATACTCTGTTTCCATTCAAACTTGGCCGGTGAGCTGGAACAAGTGCACAGCCAAGTGGCGGTGGAGCGGTATATTTGCCTTCCGAACAAAGAGGGGGGAATTCCAGATTGGTCTGAGAGTTGGCAAGTTTTAGAGAATGGATCAACAGACGAACTCAAGCCTGAAAATATCAAATTAAGCGAACCGGTCATGCTTATGTATACTTCGGGAACGACCGGCAGGCCTAAGGGTGCCATTTGGACACACGAAACGACCTTTTGGTTTTCAGCAATGCAGGCATTAAAGTGGAACTTTACCGGAAATGAAATTGGGATGACGACCGGGCCCTTGTACCATGTGGGGGCAATGGAAGATATCGCTCTTCCCATTCTGATGATGGGCGGAACGGTTATCATTACAAAAAGCCAGGGATTTAAGATTGGGAGAATACTTGGAGTAATGGAGAGGGAGCGTGTGAACGATTGTTTTTTATTCCCCTTTATGATTTATGAAATGCTGAATGATCCGGATATTGGAAAGTATCAGCTAAAAGAATTGAAAACCATTTACACAGGGGGAGATCCCCTCATGCCTTGGGCCCTTGAAAAATTAAAAGGACAATTCCCCCATATAGGGGTAGTTCAGGTTTATGGATTGACAGAAGGAACGCCCATCGCAGCTTCATTAAATCCTGAGGATGTTTTTACAAAAGGTCATACGGTTGGCAAGCCTCTGCCTCTTACTGAGATTCATATTATTGATGAAAATGGGGTTCCGCTTCCTCCAGGTGAGGTTGGGGAGATTGCTATTAAGAGTCCTGCTGTTTCAGCCGGTTATTGGAGAAAGCCTGACGCCACCCGGAAAACGTTCGTAAATGGTTTTTGCCGGACAGGAGATTTGGGACAATTCGATCAGGATGGCTACCTGACAATTGCAGGCAGGAAAAAAGATATGATCCGAAGCGGCGGCGAGAATATATATGCAGCTGAAATCGAGGATGTTATATACCGCCTTGACGGCATAAGGGAGGTCTCCATTATTGGCATTCCTGATCCTCAATATATCGAAGCTGTTTGCGCTGTTGTGGTGAAAAAGGAGGGAGCAAATCTTACAGAACAAGAAATTATTAATTTCTGCAAGGGCCAGCTTGCCAGCTACAAGAAGCCAAAAAAGGTCATATTTGTAAAAGAACTGCCGCGCACACCATCTGGAAAGGTTCAAAAATTTCTTTTGAGAAATCAATTTAGCCATGTGTAAGGAGGGCCCAGATGAAAAAAATCCAAGTTGTTTCATGGTCAAAACAACAAAATATTGCCACGGTTATCATTGATAATCCGCCGGTGAATGTGCTGAGTGCTGAGGTAATCGAACAATTGTCAGCTGTCGCGGATGAAATTGGAAACGATTCCGATGTGAAGGTGGTCATTCTAACCGGTGCCGGTGAAAAGGCATTTGTGGCGGGAGGGGATATCAAAGGGTTTCCTGACTGGACTGGAAAAGGTGTGGAACTCGCTAAGCAAAAATCGCTTTGGTTGCAGGAACCGCTTAATAAGATTGATCGGCTTCCCCAACCCACGATCGCGGCGATAAATGGCTTTGCATTAGGGGGCGGTTGCGAGCTTGCTTTAAGCTGTGACATCCGGATTGCCGAAGAACAGATAAAGATTGGTCTTCCTGAAATAAAATTGGGACTGTTTCCAGGGGCGGGTGGAACTCAAAGACTGCCGAGGCTAGTAGGGAAAGCAAAGGCAAAAGAGATGATTTTTACCGGAGAGCCTTTGACGGCTGAAGAAGCGAAACAGATTGGACTGGTCAATCACGTTGTTCCTAAGGGGAGTTCTTTGAAAAAAGCCGTTGAGCTCGCAGAAAAAATCAGCCGTTATTCCTCTCCATCATTGTCTTTTGCCAAACGTTCCATTGATAACGGTTTTGAGCAGCATGTGGATGAGGGGCTTGTCACCGAAGCTGAATATTTCGGGCAGGTCTTTCAAACGAAGGACGTAAAGGAGGGGGTAGAGGCTTTCATCCAAAAACGGAAGCCGAACTTTGTTGACAGATGATCGATTAAATGATCTTAAGGAGGGATTAGCTTGTTTGGATTATCGCCGTTAATGACATTCATGTTATTTGTCTTTTGGCCGAGCGCCGTTGTAGCAGCAGGAGTTTGGGGAGTAGTGGCGTTTAAAAATAATGAAGAGGAGGATGTTTCATGATATTAGCGATCGGGATTATTTATTTGCTTGTAATATTGGTGATTGGTTTATTTTCCATGAGACATCAAAAGGATATGGATACCTTTTATACGGGAGGGAGGAGGTTTGGCCCCTGGCTTGTGGCTCTCGCTGTTTCTTCCACAACTATGTCGGGGTACGGTTTTATCGGGCTGACGGGTCTCGTGTATGAAAATGGCTATGCTATATTCATGATCGGAATCTTTGCAACGGCAGGGATATTTGTCAGTTTCTTAGTCCTGGCAAAGCCAATGAGGCGAATAACACAAAAATTTGGTGCATTGACCATTCCCGATCTCTTGGAAATCCGGTATAACAGTAAGGCCATTCGCGCGATCACCGCTCTAGCGATATTGGGGGGAGCGATCGGTTATCAGATGGCTCAATATAAGGCGCTTGGGAACATGCTGGAAACCGTTCTTGGTGTGGATTACAAGCTGGCTTTGTTTATCGGTGTGGCCATTTTGACCGTTTACGTTGTTGGAGGCGGAATGATCAGTGCGGTCTGGACTGATTTTATTCAGATGATCGTCATGATTGCCGGTGCTCTGATTGTCTTCATAGGCGGTATGAAAATGGTGGGCGGCATGTCCCAGCTTAACTCGGAACTTGCGAGCATAAACCCTGATATGGTGCAGGCATACCATACAACAGGCCCAATCGGCATTTTTGCTTTTATCTCTTATTTCTTTATTTATGTAATCGGGCATCAAGGACAGCCGCATGTTGTTTCAAAGTTCTACATGATCAGAAAAATTTCCATGCTAAAATGGGCGTGTATTATTGCCGCGGGTACATATGGACTTACTGCCCTCTTATGGTTTGTAGGTCTATACACGAGAGTGATGGTCAATCGGGGGGAAATGGCAGCTCCAGCCACTCCGGATATGGTTGCACCAATGTTTATCGAGACCTTCTTCCCGCCGGTGATTGCCGGATTAATCTTTGCCGCTGTGATGGCTGCAATCATGTCAACAAGTGAAGCGTTCTTGCTGGTTGCAAGCTCTTCAATTGTCAGGGATATCTATCAACAGATTATTAAAAAGGGAGAAAAGCTTCCAGAAAAGAAAGAATTGGCCTTATCAAGATGGTTTACATTGGTCATCATCGTGGTGACGTTCCTACTTTCACTCAATCCGCCAGATCTGGTGGGATGGCTCGGAAACGCTTCATGGGGCATTTTCTCTGCTTCATTGGTACCAGTATTAAGCATCGGAATCCTTTGGAAGCGGGCGACGCGAACAGCGGCCATTTGGTCCTCAGCCCTTGGATTTATCTTCAGTATCGGTCTTTACATTTTAAAAGTGAAGGGGATCTATGTTCCTGCCCTTGACACCGGAGCCATTGCGATGATTATTTCAACTGTTTCCCTGGTCGGAATCTCCCTCATCACAAAACAAGAAGCAAGCCCGATATTCGAAAAAACCTCAAGAGAAAAAACAACCGTAGAAGACCCAGCTACAGCAAACTTTTCATGATTGGGTTTGACAAGGGAAGCAGGGGGACGGTTCTTCTGCTTCCGCCCTTGATGATTAAGATAAGATGATTTAGTATAGCATCCTTTTATGGGGTGCTTTTTTGTGGTTGAGAAGGGAGAGGGTTAGCGGGGGGAGTTGGTGGGGTTGAGGTTTAAAGTGGGTGAAATGGAAGCAAGAGAACCGTCCCTATGCTTCGTAATGTAAGCAAACGGGTATAAGAAACATAAGAACTGTTCCCGTATCTCTCGTTTACCTACGCTGAGAATATTCTATACGAAAGGCGGAACTTTCATGAAAATTTACTCCATTGGGCACTCGACGCATTCCAAAGAGCAATTCCTGAACATGCTTGAGGCCGTAGAAATCGAATACATAGCGGATATCCGTGCTTTTCCCGCCAGTCGAAAGCATCCTCAATTCAAGAAGGAGGACATGGGAGAGTGGCTGGGTGAAGCAGGAATAGAATACCTTCATTTCCCGAAGCTCGGAGGCAGGAGGCGTTTGTCGGGGGTGATTGGTGAAGAACTGAACGCAGGCTGGAACAACCGATCGTTCCACAATTATGCAGATTACACGTTGACAGATGAATTCAAGGATGGACTTGAAGAGTTGAAGGAGGCGGCTGCTGAGATCAAATTGGCGTATATGTGCTCGGAACGCCACCCGGCCAGGTGCCATCGCCTGTTGATTAGCAACGTGTTGAAAGCAAATGGCTGGGATGTCTCCCATATCATTGATGATTCTGACGGAAAGGCTGAAGTTGTGAGTCACGAACTCGGCAAATGGGGAGCCTTGCCTATCATTGAAGAAGATGGGACAGTCGTTTATCCGGAGCTGAATGGATAGGTGGGAGTGGGCCCGGTGCCCACTCTACCCTTCACCTCTTCTTAACTACATATAACAAACGGTTCCCCTACATGGCTGGATTCACTGAATCGAACTCTCCACAGTGCACACACAAAGAAGGGTTATGCCACTTTTTGTGGAATACTAGATAGTAGAAACAATCCCTACCTATTCATCTCAAAATCTCTACATACTATCTAAAATACCGACCGTCCCTACCGCGCCTCTATTCTACTCTTCCAGATAAACACCTATGATTCCCTTACGTTTCCTTTGCAACTAAAAGACCTGCCCATTGATCCCAAGTGAAAATTAAAGCTCTGCCTGAAATTCCTCTATATAAAACACATTCAACGTTTTCATTTTAGTGGAAGATAGGGTATAAGAAAGGTGCGGAGTGTACAAACTTGATGCTGAGAAAAGTCTGAACAAACAGAATATAGTTTGATGATCCAAATGTGGATCAGGAGGAGCTGGATATGGAACGTGTTTTTAGAAAAACACACATACTCAAAACAAGATTTCCGAAGAGGAGGAACGGTAACCATTGATAAATAAAACGGTACTTATCATTGGAGGCGGGCTTGGCGGGGTGTCGGCAGCCATTTCATTGGCACAGGCGGGATACGATGTTTCCTTATATGAAAAAAACCATCACATTGGAGGGAAGTTGAACCGGCTGGATCAGGATGGCTTTGGTTTTGATCTGGGCCCATCCATTTTGACGATGCCCCATATTTTCGAGAAATTATTTGCGGCCAGCGGAAAATACATGAAGGATTATGTCCAAATTGAAAAGCTGGATCATCAATGGCGTTCCTTTTTCCCCGATGGAAATGTCATAGACTTATATGAAGATCTGAACGACATGCGAGAGAAGAACAGGTCTCTCACTGAAAAGGACATTCGTGAATATGAACGTCTGCTGGATTATTCAAAGAACCTTTATGATATGACGGATAAAACGTTATTCAAGCATGGTGTGGATTCGACAAAAGGAATGATGAAGCATGCGGGACTGTTCATGGCCTTAAAGAACTTTGATCTGTTATCGACGGTGCATCGATCCCTCGATAAGCGGATCAGTAATGATCAGTTCCGCGATATGCTCTCTTATTTTATCAAGTACGTGGGTTCGTCCCCTTACGATGCACCTGCTGTGATGAATATGATGATCTACATGCAGCATGATCAGGGCGTATGGTATGTGCCCGGCGGTTTGCACAAGCTCGCCGACGGCCTCGTGAAGCTGGCGGAAGAAGTGGGGGTTACCTTCCATTTTGGAAAGCCGATCGTCAAACTTGAAAAGAAGGATGGCGAAATCACAGGAGCCGTTTTGGAAGACGGGACTAGACTCACGGCGGATTACTTTGTTTCCAATATGGAAGTGATTCCGGTTTACGAGCGATTACTGGAGGAAGACAATCATTATATTAAAAAGTTAAAGAAGAAATTCGAACCGGCGAGTTCCGGTCTCGTCATGCATTTGGGCGTGAAGAAGAGCTATCCGCAGCTGCGCCATCATAATTTCTTTTTTGCCGAAAATATGAAGCAGCAGATGCAATCGATTTTCCATCGCCGTGAATTGCCTGAGGATCCAGTCATTTATCTTGTTAACGTCAATAAGACCGATCCGACACAGGCCCCTGAAGGCCATGAAAATATCAAAGTGCTGCCTCATATTCCTTTTATCCGGGATGAAAATCCGTATACTCAAGCCGATTATGAACAATTCGCTGAGCGGGTCCTGATCAAATTGGAGAAGATGGGCCTCGATGGCTTGCGGGACAACATTGTCACTCGTGATGTGTGGACGCCGGAAGATATCAGGCGCACGTATGGCTCCGACCGCGGTGCGATTTATGGGACCGTGTCAGACAAAAAGAAGAATAAAGGGTTCAAGCATCCGAAACAGAGTGAACGCTACAACAACCTCTATTTTGTCGGGGGCACGGTGAACCCCGGCGGCGGAATGCCGATGGTTACCTTAAGCGGTCAGCTTGTAGGCGAACAGATTGTGGAGAGAGATTCATCCCTTGCCTGAAGATGATCGTGCCTTTCTGGAGAGGTTACCGGAAAGGCTGGTTTTCTCGTTTGTAGCAAAACTATTGAACCTTTTAAACCAAGGGGTGATGTCATGATCGTATCACTGCCTGTCCATTGGATCATTATCATCGATATACTTGCCTGGACGTTCTTTCATCTCGCCATTTCGGTCATTTGTTTGAGACTGCCGTTGACTTGGTTCCTGGAAGACCATTTCTGGTTTCGGACGTTCTCTTTTGAACAATCGGGAAAACTGTGGCAACGTTTGTTCCGGGTGAAAACGTGGAAGGGACTTATTCTCGATGGCACGATTTTTTTGAAAAAGGGATACAGCAAAAAAGGGTTGCATGGGACGAAGGCGGGGGACCTGATGGTGTTTGCAGCGGAAACGAAACGCGCGGAACTCACCCACTTGCTTTCCATCCTCCCTGCTCCGCTGTTCTTCATCTGGAATCCAGCATGGGCAGGATGGGTGATGATCCTGTATGCCATGGTCTTCAACCTTCCGATCATCGTGGTTCAGCGCTACAATCGGGGGCGCATCTCGGCCATCACGTCAGGACTTGGCAAGGAATCAAGCAGACTATTGTAAGGAAATGAGGGAATGTACATGAGTAAGAAGGTGATTGTCGTTGGGGCAGGTGTTGCGGGACTTGCCAGTGCCATCAGACTCCAGCACGCGGGGTATCAGGTGGAGTTATATGAAAAAGGATCCACCCCCGGGGGCAAAATGAATCAAATTAAACGGGACGGCTACACGTTTGATCTGGGTCCGAGTATCGTCATGATGCCGGAACTGTATCGGGAACTGTTCGAATTATGCGGACGTGATCCGGATGATTATATTCCAATGGAAAAATTGGATCCGATTTACCGGGCTTACTTCACGGATATTCCCGACCAGCCTTTTGATATCTCGACGGACCTTATCCAAATGACCAAGACCATCGAATCCCTCAGCGAAGAGGATACGGAAGGTTTTTTTCAATACCTGCATGAAATTTACAGACGGTTTGTCATCGCGAAGCATCACATTCTTCAAAGACCTTTCCGCAAGAGATCCGATTTCTATAATTTCCCCCTGTTGAAGAAAGTGTTGCAAATGAAACCATACGACACGGCCGACACGTTTATGGGGAGATTCATCAAGAATGAACGGCTGAAGCAGTTAATCAGCTTTCAAACATTGTACATCGGCATTTCCCCTCTGAAAAGCCCATCTTTCTATACGATGATCCCGATGATTCAATTTTTATATGGCGTATGGTTCATCAAAGGCGGAATGTATACGATGGCCTTAGGGATGGAGAGGCTCTTCAAGGAACTTGGCGGAACCGTTCACTACGGCAAGGCTGTGGAGGAAATCTCCATTCAAAACCGCAAGGCGGATGGGATTATCGTGGACGGCAAGAAAATCCCTGCGGACTACGTGGTCTGTAATGCAGACTTCCCTTATGCCATGAAACACCTGGTGAAGGACAAGGCTTCCAAGGGCAGATTTACGGATAAGAAGATCGACAGCATGAACTACTCCTGTTCCTGTTTTTTGATGTATCTCGGGATGAACCGGAAATATGAAGAGGTCGATCATGTACATACATTTATTTTTAACGAAAAGCTCAATCAGAATTTGGAGGATATTTTTGACGGGAAGAAATTAACGAATGCCTCCTTTTACGTGTACATCGCTTCAAAGAAGGACCCATCCCTTGCACCTGAGGGGAAGGACGGTCTGTACATTCTGATGCCTGTCTCAAATATTGAAACAGCCGACTATACATGGGACGAAGAAACCATTTCTTATTATCGCAACTATATTTTAAACGAATTAAAGAATATCCCTGGCTTTGAACATGTTGAGGATGAGATTGTCACGGAAACGTATACGACACCACTGGATTTCGAATCGAAATTCAATGCCTATCGCGGGGCCACATTCGGCTTGCAGCCAACACTGGATCAAAGCAACCACAAACGTCCGCAAAGCAAGGCAAGCCATTGTGAGAATCTGTACTTCACAGGAAGCAGTACACATCCGGGTGCCGGTGTCCCGATCGTGCTGTTATCAGCCAGGATTACTGCACAGGAACTGATCCAGGATGATACAGGCCATGTGTATGATTATTCAGCTAACCTACAGGCTGAAAGGGGATTGTCACATTAGCCGTAGAGGAAGGAGGCAGGTTACATGACAGCTTCAGAAGTGATCAATTTCGTCCTGGGGGGCCTTGGGGTGATCATTGGCATGATTGTGTTTTGGTCCTTGCCGGTGCCGAGATTCACCTCCAAAAGTACGGTGGAGTTGCCGTTTCTGTCCATCATTATCCCTGCCAGAAATGAAGAAGCGAGGATCACCCCGTTACTGCAGTCGTTGCAGGAGCAGCGATTCAAGGGATTTGAGGTTTTGTTGGTGGATGACGATTCATCAGATCGTACCGTGGATGTCGCAAAGAGCTACGGTGTCACGGTCCTCCAAAATAACGGGGCAGGAAAATCGTCTGCCTGCTGGCGCGGGGCCAATGAGGCAAAAGGAGCCTGGCTGCTATTTCTGGATGCAGATACCAGATTCATGAGTGTGGATGGACTACGTAATCTCCTGCATGTCTACCAGGGAAAAGGAGCCAGGGGGATCCTTGCCCTGCAGCCCTATCACACAGTGGAGCGTGTGTATGAACATCTCTCCATTGTCTTTAACATCATCGTCGTGGTGGGGATGAATCTATTCACCGTCTGGGGTTCACGATTCAAAGCGGCCGGTTCGTTCGGTCCATGCATTCTATGTGATCGGGAGGATTACTTCTTATCCGGAGGGCATGAGAAAATCGAGGGGGCCATCATGGATGATCTCGCACTGGGAGAGGCCTTTCTTGATCAGAACCTTCCCGTACGCTGTCTTGGAGGCAGAGGGATCATTTCGTTCCGCATGTATCCGGAAGGGGTGGGCAGCCTGATCGAAGGCTGGTGCAAAAGCTTTGCCGTCGGTTCCAAGTCCACTCATCCCGTGGTCATGTTGATGGTGATCCTCTGGATTACGGGCAGTTTAACTGTCGCGTCTTCATTGATTTCATCGATTATTGTAGGAAAAACCACCGCTATGATTGTCTATGGGGTATTGTATATCCTCTATGCTGTTCAAACGGCATGGTTTGCCGGCAGGGTCGGGGATTTTAGATGGGGGTATTTCCCGTTTTATCCGTTGCTGTTTTTGTTCTTTGCAGGGATTTTCATTTATTCTTTTGTCCGGGTGAATGTGTTTCATTCTGTGAGGTGGAAGGGGCGGAATATAAAGGTTTAAAGGGTTACTTTTTGGGGGTTTTGAAGGTAATGAGTTGGGAAAAAAAGGTGTCTGACCCAAGTAGGTCAGACACCTTTTTTGGATTTGTAATGGGATGGTTTAACCAAACGAAGAAATGGAGTATGGATCATGGTGAGAGGAACGCAGAGTGGGGATAAGATAATCGTGATCACTTAAATTATCGTAATGACGATTACCTTTCAGCTCGATTCTCAAGGGTGAAGACCCGTTTATCAATATTAGTGATTCTTGTGTTCAGATAATGAAAGTCTGTTTCAGAACGTTGGCTGCCTACTTTTAACAAAGCAATGACATCTTCTGTTTGTGATGTTTCAATTCTATTGACTGTTTCTTTTATTTCTTTTACATCATTTCCCAACTCTTTCATATTACCCTCGAGTCCTTGCACTTTTCCGTCGATGCCTTGCACTTTCCCATCGAGTCCTTGCACTTTTCCATCGATGCCTTGCACTTTCCCATCGAGTCCTTGCACTTTCCCATCGAGTCCTTGCACTTTCCCATCGAGTCCTTGTACTTTTTCGTCGATGCCTTGCACTTTCCCATCGAGTCCTTGTACTTTTTCGTCGAGTCCTTGCACTCTTCCGTCGAGTCCTTGCAGTTTTCCATTGAGCCCTTCCATATTACGATTAAGCTCTTTCAAACTCTGGTCGAATTCCTTCATGTTCCGTTGAATATCAGATAACATGTTCACGATTTGTTTGTCCATTTTTCTCACCTCCTTTTTACTATTATAGTATAAATAAAACGATGATACTACGATGATATTGTGTGAACGGAGATGCCAAGGAGACAGGTACATTATTCCAGAAACCTTTGTTTCGAATAAGGTAGAATGAGATTCACTCCATGTTTTCAGAGTGGAACTTTTTGTAGCTATGATCTTGAAGTATGATAGAGAGGGGACTCTAATGCTTCACCTTGGTCAAAAAGGAAGCGGGAGACCCGTCCCTATGCGTCTGCTTCATGAAAATTTTAAAGGAGTCAATACAACGGATGAAAAAGAAACTTATACTCATACTAGCAGTCATTGCAATCATTTTCTTATTATTATTCGGCGCGTTTAAATTGATGAATGCAAGGTCATTTCAACTATTTGGAGGGCTGACAGACAAAGTGGAAACCAATCAAAAAGTGGTGGCTCTAACGTTTGATGACGGCCCAACCAAGAATGTGGATGACATCACCGCATTGTTAAAGAAGTATGATATCAAAGCCACTTTCTTTCTGATCGGAAATGAAATGGAAGAAAATCCTGAAGAGGCGAAGAAACTGGTGGAAGAGGGTCATCAGATCGGAAATCATACATATTCCCACCACAGGATGATTTTGAAATCACCTTCATTCATCAAAGAAGAAATCGAAAAAACGGACGACCTCATTCGAGAAGCGGGTTATACTGGAGAAATTGACTTTCAGCCGCCAAACGGCAAAAAGATTGTAGGGTTGCCCTATTATTTATCGAAGCATCATCGTGACACGATTATGTGGAATATCGAACCGGATACCTTCTTTACGGACGCTGATGATAAGATTGAATATGTGAACGACAAGGTTACACCGGGTTCCATCATTTTAATGCATGCCATGTATGACAAAACGGGTGAGGAACTGAAGGCTCTGGAAGGAGTTATACAATCATTGTCAAAACAAGGATATACATTTGTCACGGTTAATGAGCTTCAGGAATTGTAGGAAGCACGGGGACGGTTCTGTTGCTCCGCTTTGAACGAAAAAGGAAGCACGAGAACCGTCCCCATGCTTCAAAACTATACAACAGAGGAGTCCCATATCATGAGCTGGAAAATAAAAAGCTTCAATGAACTATCAACCCACGAACTATACGAAATTTTAAACATAAGGACCCAGGTGTTTGTCGTGGAACAGGAATGTCCTTACCTGGAAGTCGACGGGAAAGATCTGCACGCCCATCATCTTTATAAAGAAGAAAACGGTGAGGTGGTGGCCTATGCAAGGC
Source organism: Rossellomorea sp. LJF3 (assembly GCF_037046045.1). Lineage (NCBI taxonomy): Bacteria > Bacillati > Bacillota > Bacilli > Caryophanales > Bacillaceae > Rossellomorea > Rossellomorea sp. LJF3. The sequence continues at coordinate 79,368 of NZ_JBANLY010000004.1, forward strand.
TTTTACCTGCGGGTGTTTCCTACAAAGAACCGTCCATCGGGAGGGCCCTCGTGAAGGAAGAATATCGTCGTAAAGGGTTCGCAAGCGAATTGGTGAAAAGAGGATTGGCTTTCATTCATGATGAGTGGGGGGACCAGCCGGTGAAGATTCAGGCTCAGGAATATTTGCGGGAGTTCTATGGGTCATTCGGATTCAGGGCGATAACGGAAACCTATCTGGATGATGGGATTCCCCACATCGATATGATATTGCAGAATCCTGCAAGTTAAAACATGCCAAACAAGCCACGGGGTCATGCCCCGTGGCTTGTTTAAGCTGCCGATATGGAAGCATAAGAACCGTCCCTATGCTTCTACCTATGCTTCTAAAAATTTCTCCAAAGCGATATGAAGGCTGGAGGTTACGGCGATTTTGGAAGAGTCGATTCCAAGGTGGGTCATGGTCTGGGCGATCTCGGGTCTGATTCCGGATAGGATGGTTTCGATTCCGATCAGGGATAGGGCATCCACTACCTTAAAGATGCGGTCTGCCACCATCGTATCGATGATCGGAACGCCGGATAGGTCAATGACCATGTATTCCAGTGATAAATCGTTCCCTTTTGAGAGTGCTTTATCCATCAGTTCCTGAGCTCTTTCGGTGTCTATGTCCCCGATCAATGGGAGAACTCCCACTTGCTTCGTGATTTTGATCACCGGGATGGATAACTCCAAAGCTGTCGCTTCTGCCGCATTGATCCGCGTATAAAATCTTCTTGAATACGACATGGTCAGCCAGTATATGGCCCTGTCCACCACTGCATCAAAATCAGAAATCAGGTCATAGAATTGATCAAATGACATATCGAATTTGGAAGCTTCCTCTTTCAAGATTTGCCCGATTAAATTCCGGTAATCCCTCACTTCATCCAGGGCCACTTCCAAAGGAAGATTGAAGTTAACGAGTGTATCGACAGCTTCCGAACCCCATTCCTTTAATTTTTCGAAGGCCGTGTCCAGGTCGCTCTCAATCGATTTTGCATAAATGTCGATGATATCCTCACGCCAACTATGAAGCTTAGATTCTATATTGCGGTACTCGCTTGACCGTAAATTATCCTTTTCGACAATCAGCTCTTGCTTTTGGCTCAATACTTTCTCACAGATTGCTTTCGTATATGTTTGTCTGCCTTGATCGATCATGTTCGTTACGCCTCTCCTTTTACTGTAGTTTCCAACTATATTTTAACATAATGGATGATGGGAGTTGGAGTGGGAACGTTTGGGATAGGGGGAGTGGCCAGGTACGAAAGTTAGGCTGTTTGTAGGAGTAGCAAAAAGATTCGTGAAGTAATGTGGCTGATTTGCCACTTATCTTTGACGGTAGAGTGGGGAATGATCCGCCTCTGCTTTTTTTCTTTGAGAGGGGAAAACCTATAGCTCCTCCGCCCTTGGTTCGGCAGGAAAAGCAGGGTGAGAACCGTCCCCGTACTTACTCGATTTCAATAATAATATCATATAAATCAATATTAATTTATTGTAAAACGATAAACAACGTGCTAAAATCAAGGTATCATTTTAAATGAATGAGGTGTTTGGATTGAATGATAAACGGGGTTCAGCCATTTTCTTAAAGGCCATTATTTTTCTGGTTGGAGCTGCAGTGGTTACTTTGTGCGTGCATTGGATGCCTGTGTTAACCATAAGAGATGTAAAAGCACATCCAGGTGGAGATTATTCGATATATCCCCTTTTAGCATGTGCGTATGGAATATGTCTTACATTTACTTTTTCGCTGTTTCATGTGTATAAACTAGTCACCTTTATCGAAAGGAACAATGCTTTCTCGGAGTCATCTTTTAAATCTTTACATGTGATAAAAAAATGTGCTTTTATCGTCATCTTCTTCCTGGTGTTAATGATCATAAGCTTAAAGGTGATTTCCAGTATCTCAGGAGATGATTCAGCAGGTCCTATATCGTTAAGTCTGATGACTATTTTAGCAACAAGTATCATCATAGCTGTTGTGGATGTCCTTCAAAAGCCATTAACGGTTTTCCTGGATAAAAAATAAGGTAGAGTGGGGACGGATCCCACTCTGCTTTTTTTGTTTTGAGAGGGGAGTAAAACTTTCTCGATAAATAGCTCCTCTGACCTTGGTTCGGCAGAAAAAGCAGGGTGAGAACCCTCCCCATGCTTCTCGCCCTTGTCTCAAACGCTAATTGATGAGAATCGGGGTGTTTGTGATGGGGGATGTAAAGGGAATTGTGAAACGTAGACACCGTTCTGGCACATAGTTTCACTAAAAAGGAAGCATGGGGACGGTTCTCCTGCTTCTCCCATGCTTCTAAAAAACCCCAACAATGGTGAAGCTAAAAGAACAATAAGCGGAAAAAAAGGAGGATGTTATGTATGAAAGCAGCGTGGTTCAATGAGTTTGGTTCAGCATCGGAGGTTCTTCAAGTAGGGGAGGTTGAGAAGCCGGTCCCGTCCCATGGGGAGGTCCTGATCCGCATGTACACGTCGGGTGTCAATCCTTCCGATACGAAGAAGCGTCTGGGGTCATTCCCGGATTTACTTGATCATGGTCCCGTCATTCCGAATAGTGACGGGGCGGGAATCATTGAAGCGGTGGGCGCGGGGGTTCCACATTCACGAATCGGCGAACGGGTCTGGGTGTACCAGGCCCAATACGGACGTCTCCATGGCACGGCTGCAGAGTATGTATCCATTGAAAGTAAGCGTGCCGTTCCTCTCCCGGAAAACACGAGTTTTGAAGAGGGAGCTTGTTTAGGGATTCCAGCCATGACCGCCCATCGAAGTGTGTTCGCCGACGGTCCCGTTGAAGGGCAATGGCTTTTGATCACAGGGGGTGCCGGCCGGGTTGGCCACTATGCGATTCAATGGGCCAAGCATGCGGGGGCAAAGGTGATTGCGACAGCGAGTAATGAGGAAGCACGGAGGCACTGTTTGGAAGCAGGAGCGGACTATGTAGTAGGCCATCGAAGTGACGAGATGGTTGAAGAAGTGCTTAAGATGACAGATGGAGTCAAAGTGGACCGGGTGATCGATGTTGAATTTGGTGCGAATCTGCCGAGGGTCCTGGAGCTGATCCGTATCGGGGGTGTGATTGCGACGTACTCGTCCACGGTTGTGACAGAACCCGTTTTGCCTTTTAGGGACATGATGTTTATGGACCTAACCCTTCGCATGATTATCGTCTACGCCATGCCGGAAAGTGCGAAGCAAGCGGCGATCGAGGATATTACAAAGGCACTCGAGAATAATCGACTGCAGCATCGGATTGCAGAAACGTATCCGTTGGATGACATTGCGACGGCGAATCAGCAGATAGAAGATGGCGGCTTTTATGGGTGTGTGGTGGTTGAGGTGGAAGCATAGGGACGGTTCTGTTGCTTCTCTTCTGACCTAAAAGGAAGCGGGAGGTCGTCTCCAAGCTTCAAAAAATGGGTAATGAGAATCGAAGAAGAACAAAGTTTAACTGTGGATGCCGTGAATCAAATACTCGTTTGAAAATGATTATTGATGACACCAGGATAGCAAGGGTGATGAACCACGGTTCCTACTCCCATATCTCATACGAACATATGCTATAATAAAGCAAAAAAGAAGGAAGGGTTCGTATGGGGTGTCCTGCTGATTTAAGGGAGCGAATATTGGAAGAATTGAAATGCATTCTGACTGAAGAACTCGCCAGTGAAAATGTACGTGTATATTTATTTGGATCCTGGGCGCGTCAGGAAGAAAAGCAGAGCTCGGACATCGACATCGCGATCGAATCCCGATCCCCGATATCTCCTTTTACATGGAATCAATTAATTGAGCAAATCGAGGAGTCTACCATTCCGTATAAAGTGGACGTTGTGGACATGCATCATGCTGACGTCACACTCGTCCAGCAAGTTAAAGCGGAGGGGATCTTATGGAAAGATTACGGAAACGACTAGAGTCTGCAAAGAAGGCACTGGTTTCTTTTGAACAGTTAGCGACCATCGAAATGCCTACTGATGTGGAAAGAGATGCAGCTATCCAACGGTTTGGATTTTCGTTTGAAGCAAGCTGGAAAGCGGCAAAGCAATATTTGTATGATATTGAAGGAGTGGATATCGGCTCTCCAAAGGGTGTCATACGTAGTTGCAGAGAAGTCCAATTGTTGGAGGACGACGAGACTGTTTTGGCATTAGAAATGGTAAATGATCAGAATTTGACCGTTCATACTTATAATGAAGAAGTAGCAATTAAAATTCACAGCAATTTGCACCGGTATTATGCCCTTCTTCAACGATGGGTTGAACGGATGGTTGAAAGGGCTGTGGAACAAGAACGATGCTTGACCACTTCTGGGGTAGGCACCGTTTTAAACGCTGGGAGATCAATTGGAAACTAGAGAGGAAGCGCAGGGACGGTTCTGCTGCTTCCAATTTAAGATGAAAAGGAAGCACGAGAACCGTCCCCACGCTTCCCTTGACTTTCCCCCCGAATTTTATTATCGTTATTAAAAACCAAATACGATTTTTACATTCGTATAACTCCAATAATATGGTTTGGAGGTCTCTACCAGGAACCAGAAAATCCTGATTACGAAGAAGATACCGTTCGGTGTATTTTCTTCGTAATCAGGATTTTTTTATAGAAAAATTGAGGAGGTCCAACATGAACTATTCGACAATGCCAAAGATTGAACTGCACTGCCATCTGGATGGGAGTGTGAGACCCGAGACGATCATTGATTTAGCAAAGAAAGACGGCATCGATATCCCTTCATTTGACAGGGAAGGGATGAGAGGGGAACTCATTGCCCCGTTGGATTGCGAATCATTGGATGAATACTTGAAGAAATTCTCGATCCCTAATGATGTGATGCAGTCGAGAGAAAATTTAAAGAGAATCACCTTTGAACTTTATGAAGATGCGGCGGGGGAGAACGTGAAATACATGGAGGTCCGGTTCGCCCCGTTGCTCCATACACGGGAGGGATTATCGGTAGAAGAGATCATTGAAAGTGTGATCGAAGGTATGAAAGAGGCGGAAGAACAATTTGATATTAAAGGGAATATCATTCTGTGCTGTATGAGGACGATGTCTCCGGAAAGTGCCTTTGAAGTCGTGGAAAAAGGGAAGAGCTTCCTTGGAAAAGGAGTCGTAGCAATTGATTTATGTGCGTCTGAAAAGGAAGGATTCTGCGGGGAATTCATTGAACCGGTCGCATTGGCGAGAGAATATGGCTACAGAGTTACGATTCACGCCGGCGAAACTGGGATCGGAAGAAATGTTCTTGAGGCGGTTGAATGGCTCGGGGCCGAACGAATCGGACACGGTGTTTACATAACCGACTGTCCTGAAGCGTATCAGGTTGTAAAAGAGAAAGGAATCGTCCTTGAAATCTGCCCGACGAGTAATGTTCAAACAAAAGCTGTGGAGAATTTCCGCGATCACCCACTTTACGATTTTCACCGGGACGGAATCAAGATCACCATCAATACCGACAACAGAACCGTATCGGATACGACAATGACGAAGGAATGTAAGCTGGTCTGGGGTGAATTTGCCATGAATGAAGAGGATTATCGGGCTATTTACATGAACAGTGTGGAAGCTGCTTTTGCGAGTGATGAGGTGAAGGATGGGTTGAGGAGGTATTTGTAGGGGAGCATGGGGACGGTTCTGCTGCTTCGTTTTGACGTGAAAGGAAGCACGAGAACCGTCCCCGTGCTTCCTGATGGTAATTACCAACTTTTTTTAATAGATTCCTTCACATCTCCAACTTTTTCTTGAATCTTCCCTTTATCCTTGTCGCGTTCGCCTTCCGCAATCTTAGAGTCGTCGTTTGTCAGTTTGCCTAAGCCTTTCTTTAGATCTCCTTTTACCTGCTTTTGCTTTCCACTTGCTTGATCATGATTTTCTCTCATATTTTACTACCTCTTTTCTATAATTTAATATCTTTTTATTCATTAGCCATTTCGTATAGAAATAAAACAAAAAGGGAGACGGGAAATAGTGGGAATTTGTAAATGAGGGTCTTGCTGCTTCTTTTCTAACCGAAAAGGAAGCACGAGAACCGTCCCCATGCTTCTTGAAAAAAATGCCTTTCTTTTCTGCACGTCCATAGTGTATGATACATAGTATAAAGCGTATAGTGTACGACACACAGTATTTTTAGTTAAAGAGGTGAACGTATGGATAAGTCACTGCTGACATCGTTGACGACGGAATTGCGGAGGGGGACATTGACCCTGGCCGTATTGAGTCAATTGCGGACACCGCAGTATGGATATTCACTCGTCCAATTATTGGAGAAAAGCGGAATTTCGATGGAGCAGAGTACACTGTATCCACTGCTGCGCCGGTTGGAGAAACAGGAATTGGTCACAAGTAGCTGGGACCGGACGGAAAGCAGGCCGAGGAGGTATTATGTGCTGAGTGAATACGGCACTGAGATTCTCGGGCAATTAAAAGCCGAATGGGAAAAGATGTCTGGGGAATTGGCCATTTTATTAAAGGGGGACGAAGAAGGATGAAGCTTGTTGAACTCTATATTCAAGAAGTGATGAGAAGGCTGCCGGAGAAGAACCGGGAAGATATTGCCCTTGAATTGAAATCCACGATTGAAGACATGCTGCCGGAGGAGTACACAGAAGAGGATGTGAGAGAGGTCCTGACTTCACTCGGAAATCCAGCCGTACTGGCTTCGAATTATCAAGACAGACCGATGCATCTGATCGGGCCGAGATATTATGATCTGTATATGACGCTCTTGAAGATCATTCTCCCTATTTCTGTAGGGATCACGTTCATCGTATTGGCCGTTACATCTGTTTTAAGCTATTCAGGGGAATCAAATCCCATCGAGGTACTCTTGTCTATTGCAGGAAACGGGGTTGTAGAGGCCATTGGAACAGGAATGCAGGTCTTCTTCTGGCTGACCCTCGTCTTTGCCATCCTCGAGCGGACCGTTTCCTCTGACAGTCAGCTTCCCATCACCATGAAAGGAAAAGAATGGACGCCTGATGACTTGAAAGACGTCACGTATATCCCAAAAGAAAAACGAATTTCCAAGTTTGAGATTTTAGGAGGGCTGGTTTGGACGATCATCTGGTCAACCTGTTACTTTAAAGCCTCAAGTATCGTCGGATTGTATGAAAAGACTGACAGTGGAAGAATGTTCACTCCTTTTTTTAACGGTGATGTGCTCATTAAATATTGGCCGCTGGTCGTGTTCCTGATCGCCTTGGAACTTCACCTGCTTCTTAAAAAATGGAAAGCGGGGGTCTGGACCAGGAAGCTTGCCATCGTGAATGCAGTCTATCAATTCATTCCCGTTCTAGCCTTTATGTTCATGTTCCGAAATATGGAATTGATCAATGAAGGATTCACAGATCGAATCCAAGAACTGTTCAACGGCTCCTTCAACTTCCAATGGCTCTACCTGACAATATCCGTTGGGCTACTACTCGCCGCGGTGATCAACAGCTATGACGGATTTAAAAAAGCCTGGAAGCATGGGGACGGTTCTGCTGCTTCCATTTGATTTGAAAAAGAAGCACGAGAACCGTCCCCGTGCTTCTAAACTGCTTGAATCATTTCCACCCGATTTCCAAATGGGTCCCTGAATTCAAAACGGTCGAATCCGGGTATTGGTATTCCTTCAAGGATTTGAATGTTATTTTTCTCTAACGCATTTCTCCAAGTTGAGATGTCATCGACCTGGTAAGCTAAGTGCGCTTTCGTTTTGGAACGGTCGACCCCATCTTCCGTGCCGACGTGAACATCTCTGTCTCCGACTTTTAACCAAAACCCTCCCCGACCTTTTAGTGAGTCGGGTTTTTCAATTTCAGGTAAGCCGAGAAGCCCGCAGTAGAAGTCTTTCCCTTCTTTTTCAGAGCCTTTTGGAATCGTGATCTGGACGTGGTGTAGACCTAGTATCATCGTATCTCCCCCTAATGTGAGTGGACCTCAATGTGAATAATATAATCTTAATTCCATCCTATCTTTTCCATTTTGATAAGTAAATGACGATTAGTTTATTGTATATGATAAGGTTTACTTATAATGGATATATAAGTAAATAAAGAAGGGAGTTCATGAAACCGTCATGATTTGAAAATCGTCAAATAAATGAACAGGGGGTGCCCAATGTTTTGGTTGAGGTTTGTCTTCATTGCGATGGTCGTGTTTGCCCTTATCTCACTTGTTAAATTCATTTTACGAAAAACATTAAAGATCGAGAAAGTAAAGAAGGAGTTCTTTTCTTATAATCATATTAATGAGTTGCATCGTAAAGTGGACAAATGGGTGGGGCGTTTGACCGGAATCATCTTTGTTATCATCATTTTGGTTCAGGTTAACAATGAGGACTTTAATTATTTGTTGATAATGGGAATGATTTTTACCTCCATGCTGGACTATGGTGTGAAAGCATTCTTTGAGTATAGATATAGTGAAGTACCGAAGCAGGCGATCTTAACGGTAACAGAATTGTTTCTGGTGATGACAGCTGTAGTGGTTGTGTTGCAGTTGGGGTTGCTGGGTTCTTTTTAAGAAGCTGAGGAACTTCCTTTTCTACAGTAAAAATACTTTCTAAATAATTTTCTCAAGAAAGGAGGAGGAGGATGGGGCTCTTCTTTTTTAAAATCATTCTCATCATGATGATCTATCTTTTGCTGATGTACACATTCCACCGAGGGATAAGCAGCTGGCTCGGTGTGAGCAAACGGAAAATATTTTCCCATGATATTATCAATGAACACCATGAAAAAGCGGATAGGGTACATAGACGAATCATGATGGTCGCCGTGTTCGCATGTGTCATGATTGATGTCATTTTTGATTTTAAGCCCTGGTATCAGAATCCTTACTCTTACATGATGCTCCTTCTCATCAGCGGTTCATTCTTGAAAGCCTACATGGAATGGAAGTATGTTGAGAATAAACGTGAATGTACCTATACAGTATTGGAAACGAGTTTCGGTTATGGTCTATTAATCTTGTTATTATCAGTGGGAATTGAATTGGTTTTCTAAACAAATGCATGGGCAAAAGCATGGGGACGGTTCTGCTGCTTCTTTTTTAACCGAAAAGGAAGCACGAGAACCGTCCCTTTGCTTCCCAGAAGGAATTAAAGTTTTTCTGAAGAATACTACAAAGAGTTACTTTTTTTTTTTGCAGAAAGGTCATCACGTCATCACATACGTATTTCAACTCATATAGAACCTGAGGAGGAAACGACATGTCCAATAGCAATCAAATGCTTTCAAGAGTGGAGGATGACCGGGTGCTTGTGCTGGAGAGGATCTTCGATGCACCCCGCGACCTGGTATTCAGCATGTTCAAAGAACCCGAGCATCTTCAAAATTGGTGGGGACCGAGAGGCTGGGTGCTTCCTGTGTGCCATGTGGATTTCCGGCCTGGCGGTGTCTGGCACTACTGCATGAAGTGCGCGGACCGGGGCCAGGGAGCATTTTACGGGATGGAATCATGGGGGAAAGGGATGTATAAAGAAATCATCGAACCGGAGAAAATCGTCTATGTCGATGTGTTCTCGGATGCGGGAGGCAATACGAACGAAGACATGCCGGCAACGGAAGTGACGTTGCAATTCATTGAAAAAGACGGTAAGACGAAGCTGATCAATCGCTCTGTATACTCTTCGGCAGAAGCCCTCAAGACCGTCCTGGATATGGGAATGGAACAAGGAATCACGGAAACGTGGGATCGTTTGGAAGAAGCTCTGCAAAAGATGAATTAATACATGATGTTGAGGAGTGGAGAATTTATGATCACGAAAGTCGGTCAAATCATGTTATACGTCAATAACCAAGATGAGGCAGTCCAATTTTGGACAGAAACTGTTGGATTTACAGTGAAGGCTGAGGAAGATAACGGTCAAGGGATGCGATGGATTGAAGTGGCTCCGACTAAGGATGCCGAAACTAGCATCATCCTTCACAACAAAGAATTCGTGGCCAAAATGTCACCCGGTTTAAATCTGGGTACTCCTTCTTTAATGTTTTTCACCGATCGATTTGAGGAGCTATATACCGGTTTATCCAATAAAAAGGTCAAAGTAGGGGAAATCGTCGACATGCCCGGGGGCAGAGTATTTAACTTTGCCGATCATGAAGAAAATTATTTTGCGGTGATGGAGAGGAAGTAGAAGCATGGGGACGGTTCTGTTGCTTCGTCTTAATGGAAAAGGAAGCATGGGAACCGTCCCCGTGCTTCTTTATTAAGGTCGCGCCAACACAGCTGCAAGCATCTTATGCACAACCTCATGATCCCGCACATCATGCAAGTGATACTCCTCACCAGGCAGCGAATACCATTCCTCAGCCCCAACGTAGGTGATAGCTAGTTTTAGCTCACCATCTTCATCACATGTCGTCACCAGCTCAAGTTCTCCACTGATGACGCCTACTTCAGACGTCATGACCCCGTGTGTTGCCGTGAAAACCGTTGATTTCTTTTCCATATGTATTCCTCCATTTCCATGTTTGGATATGATCAATGTTGAATGAAAAGGGAGCACGAGAACCGTCCCCGTGCTTCCCTCTAAATCAGTAAATACAGCTGTTTAGCATACCTTGGAGGGCGGTTTTTTCTGAAGACTGCAGGCTTAAGCCCCATTTGTATTTCGTGCTGATCCACCACTTTGAATAACCACAGGCTGCGCCGGAACGAGGTGGCTGCCAAGTGGATGGATCCTGGTCTCCTTTGGAGCGGTTGGAGCTTGCGCTGACGGCGATCAGCTGGGGACCGCTCAGGTCATTGGCGAAGTCTTCGCGCTTAGCTGTTGACCAGCTGCTTGCTCCGGAGCGCCATGCTTCCGCTAGAGGGACAACGTGATCGATGTCAAGGTCGGACGGATCAGTGAATGTGACTCCGTCGTAATAACTGTACCATGAACCAGATGTCACGGGGCAGCTGCCACTGTAACTGTCAGCGTCACGTTGCAAGACGAGCTGTCGTGTGTCACATCCGTTCCCCTGGCCAATCCAATGGGGAAACTTATCACGGGAATATCCGGTCATAGAGCCTTCCGTTTTCACAGTCAACGCGTTCAACTGAGATTGGGCCGTGGACTTGGACGGTGTGCCGGGTGGGAATGCCAGTGCAGACGGCAGGAATAAAGCGAACGAGAGAAGAAGGACAACAACAAACAACAACGATTTTTTTAACATGGGAATGCCTCCTGTATGTATTTTTTTATATCAACATGTCATTCTTAAGGGAACGGCATGTTAATAGTAAAACAACGTAGTCAGGCAGTGAGAAAGGATTCTTATTGAGGATTTGGCATCAGTTGTGTTCGCTTCTACTTAAAATGATAGGGGATATAATAAGCTTCTAACAAGTAAATATTTTGTAAATCAGGGTCTTTTTAGAAAGATGAATCTTTATGCCTGTACCTTCAGAATCATATGTTCATCAGGACTGAGAGCTTTGCGTGATGTAATGCCTATATGGAGAAATAAGTGGATATGACAGGATGAATTTAAAATAAGTGGAGGGGAGAGCAATGAAAAGAATTATACTCACTGTCATTTTCGTCATTCTATTTGGGTGGATAAGCTATACCATGTTATACAACGGCTTTTCTGGAGTGAAGAACATGTCGATCCAAACATACAATGGATCGTTTGAGGACATTGAGCCGGTTACCAATCCAAAGATCATCACCACTGTCACAGGAATCCTCAATAGGGCGAACAAAATCACCCATACGCAATACAAGATTGCCGTAGAGCCTACATACAAAATTAAACTCGTTTATAAAGACACTAAAGAAGTACTATATGTTCACGAAGGATTCGATACCAATGAAACGTTGATTTCGAGTGACAGCCGTGATCATTATTTCAAGATCAATCAGAACCAAACGGATTCGATCGTTCAGCTTTTATCAAAGTGAAAATGGAGGATGGGTCATGATACATATTCAAAAGGCTAACCGGAGCCATGTAAATGGCATTAAAAAAGTCTGTTCAGAGGGGTATTGGGCAACGTATAAAGAGATTTATGCAAAAGAATATATTGAAAGAGTGATAGAAGAGTTTTATAACGAAGAGCGGATACTGAAAGAAGTGACCACATCAGACCGGGAGTGGGGAGGTTACTTTGTCGCAACCGAAAATGATAGAGTCATTGGAGCTGGTGGAGGAGGGATGATTAATGAGACTGAGGCAGAACTGTATGTCTTATACTTGGATCCAACCAGGCGAAATGAAGGAATCGGGACTCGTTTGCTGGATGCGATCACCCAGAAGCAGAAAGAAGAATTCCATGCCATTAAGCAATGGGTCTCCGTGCAAAAAGGGAACGAGAAAGGAATTCCTTTTTACGAAGCGAGAGGGTTTGTATATGAAAGCGAACAGCCTGTTTATGGAAATGAAGAGGGGGATTATCGGTCATTGAGGTATTGCCGTGTCATTTGAGGAAGCACGAGAACCGTCCCTATGCTTCCCCAAACAGCAGCTTCCCTATCCATACAGCCAATAGAATCCAAATGATGATAAAAACAGCTCCGACAAACCAGTTTTTAGGTTTGTCGCTCTTTCCCATTTGTCTTGCCTGTTCCCGTTTCTCCTCGAGCACTTCGGAGGGGATCAATTTCAGGGTGACGATGATTCCGATGGGAACCAGAATCAGATCGTCAAGATACCCGATGATTGGAATGAAATCAGGGATCAAATCGATGGGACTGAACGCATAGGCAACTACACACATGGCCAAAATTTTTGCATACAGAGGGGTTCTTGGATCTTTATAAGATAGATAAAGCACGACAAGATCCTGCTTTACGGTTTTGGCGTAGTTCTTTAGTTTCGATAACGTATTCATAGGAGACCTCCCAGGAATGCTACTCCCTTTCAGCATTCCTTTTCAACTTTTCCGGTTTCTGAATCATCGCATACGCCACATATCCGATCATGCCAATGAATACCCCGTTCCCGCCAAAGATATAAATCATGGTGAATATTTTTCCGAATGTGGTTTGAGGCTCAAAGGTCGGATGCCCAATGGTGCTCAAGGTCACCACGCAAAAATACAGTGCGTCGATCACGGACAGTCCCTCCTGTTTCACATAGAAGGTCGTGCCTGAGAACAACAGGACCAGCACCAATGTAAAAAGAACCTGAAAGTTTTTTAATTTAAAGGCCTGCCATAAGGCTTTGAGCAGCCGTTTTAGTGTGAGAAAGAATGAAATCATGGTTGTCGTGTGCTCCTCTGTCAAATTGAGATGTTGATAGCATAACAGATGGAGAGGGAGGTTGAGAAGAGCTTCTTGGAGGGGATGGGGAGACACTGAAAAAAAAGCCACGGCATATCTATCACCATGGCCATCACTTTCTATCCCCTAAGAAGATTTTTAAAAAATAACATGGTTTCCAATTCATCTTCCCGATCGTTAAAGAGGTTTAACTGCTTTCCTACCTCAACCGCAAATTCAACATAGGCGCTGCCTTCTGCCGTGATGAGGTTTTCACATACCGTTGTATCTGCCTTGCTTTGATACACAGGATCAAAACAGGAAGGGAATTCAGTAATATCAATGGAAGTAGAATACAGTCTGTTTCTCAACACAGAGCTCTTCCCTAGTAAGGTGGAAGCCCCACAAATGGCAGCGATCCACTTGTTTTCCTGATCGAATTCTCGGATTAGATTCAGTAACGCCTCTTCCTCTAAAAGTGGCTCAGGGTCTCCACCGGGGATGACCAATATGTCATAATCGCTCACTCGGCACTCATTCAGGGTCCGATCGACTCTGATTCTGAATTTCCCACTATGGGTCACTTCCTCTTGGAGGGCCGCCGTTTCGATTTCTACATTGGTTACACTGAAGATGTAAGATAATGGACTGATTTCCCAATCCACATAGTGATCATACAACAAGAACAAAGCTTTCATAGACTCAAAACCCTTCATTAAAAGATTTTCTGCAAAAAAACATCCTATGTTTATATTATCAGAAGTGATTATTGATTTGGGATTATTTAACTATTCTGTGTCGTGTTCGTTCTGTAACTTCCATACAGACCATGAAAAGGAAGCACAAGAACCGTCCCCGCGCTTCCTCCCTAAATCTCCGGCCGCACCCACAATTTTGCAAAGTCCACATACCCAAAATGCTTGATTTCGATATTCATAATGTCCGTTGAAAAAGGGATGTAGCGTTTCTCATAATAAAGCGGGATCATGATTGATTCCTTCATCAGCAAGCTTTCCAGGTTCATATTCAACGACGTCCAGTCCTCAAATGGCGTATGCCGATATTCGTCCAGAAGCTGATTCCACATGCCTTTCTTTTCAAAAAGTCCATTGAGAGGGGAATATCGGTTTTTCAAAAAATGATAAAACGAAAAGTCCTGGTTTGATTCAAAGATCTCCCCGTGTATGAAAAGATCCACATGCAGAGTCTCCGGCTGCCTCGTCAGGGTGTCGGCGAAGGAAAACCACTGCACGTCAACGGGTATTCCTTCTTTCTCAAGAATCTCCACAAGCCACTCGGTTGTTTTCGCTGTATGGTTTGCAGAACGGATCACGAGTGGTTCCGTGAACAGGGGACGGTCCACTTCCGGGATCGTCATGTTTTGATCCTGGCCAACGAGAATGCTTTTCCCGTTCGGTGTCATGCGGGGATCAAGGTCGCGAAGGGTGTGGCGGTTCTTCGCAATCACCCAGTGGAGGTAATCCCGCACTTCTTTTCTCTGAATCTGGGAGTCTCGTCCGGGGACGGCATTCATGACGACAATCCCGAATCCTGAGTCGCTTTCGACTTCAACGGAAGAGGACTGGCTTTTTTCTAGATGAGAGTGATAGATTCCCTTGAAGTCTTTCGGCACCTGGACAAATTCGACGGTATCCAGAAGCGGCCTTTCCTGGAAGTGCTCTTTAAAAGCAGCGAGCGTCGTCTTGGAATCGGTGTTTTCCTCAAGGGAGAAGCACCCTGTCCCGAAGGTCCGTCCCTTGGATTCTTTGTAGATGCTCGCGCACATCATGCTGAGCATGGGGAGGATGTAGGGGCAGCCTCCCGGGTGGTGGATGTCGATGATGAGGGGCGCTTTTGCCTGGATCATGTCAACGGGTGACCATAGTTCCCGGTAGTGGGGGCAGGTCCTGAGCTGTTCGAGACAATGGACGACATCCTTTGCCGTCAGGATGGAGCCGTCGTGGAACCGGACATCCTTTTTTAGATAGAGTCGAAGTTTACCAGTGGACACATCCCAGCTGTGTGCGAGTTCCGGCAGGATGTCCCCTTTTTCTGTGATGGAAATGAGGCGGTTGAAGACGTTCGCCACGAGATGGGCGCTCATGACGTCTGCTGCCTCCAACGGGTGGCTCGAGAAAAAGGGATAGCGCTTCGGCACGATCAGCTTATCCTTGGACTCCTTCACGAAACCGAGCTTACTGTGAAAGGTATTCATCAGCCTCATCTTGCTGTCGGTGGACCAGTTGTACATGAGATACTTGCTGCTCTGTTCGATCGGTTCCTCTTCCATGAGCTTCACGACTTCTTCTTCGAAGGCGTCCTCGACATGCTTTTTCCACTTCAAAGTGGAAACATTGCCCCGTCCGCGTCCCGGAGTGAAAGCGATCCAGCCTTCTTCATCCCATTTTTTCAAATAGCGGGAGGTCTGTTTATGGCTCAAATGCAGTGTTTCAGAGATTTCTTCCACGCGGATGCTGCCTGAGGGGTAATACCTCCAAAGGGTGAGTAATTTGTTCTCCATATGCTTTTCCTCCTAAAAGGGGACATGAATTTGAAAAGTGTCTATTTTTAAAAAGTTCCGTCTAGTTTACTATACAGTAAATAGAGGAGGGGGAACAACATGAAGTGGAAGGAATTACCTCAAAATATTAAAGTGCGTATGATCACGTCATTCTTCAATCGTGCCGTTTCATCTGCCGTCATGCCGTTCATGGCGCTGTTCTTTGCGCAGGAACTGAATAAAATCTGGGCAGGGATTTTTCTGATCGGGACCGTGGTGATCGGATTTTGTGTCAATCTCGTCGGGGGATATATATCGGACCGCTTTCCCCGGAAAAAGGTTCTACTGACGACGTCCTGGCTGAACGCTCTGTTCTTTTTCATCATGACGGTCAGTCTTTTTCCGGAAGAGAACTTGATCCTGCTGTTCGCAGGTGCGTATATCGGGTTCATCATTACAAGCAGCCTGGGACGGCCGGCGATGCATGCGATCATCATCGACTCGACGACACCGGAGAACCGGAAAGCTGTCTACGCCCTGGATTACTGGCTCGTTAACTTGTCCATGGCAATCGGGGCCGCCCTCGGGGGACTCTTGTATTTGAACCATCAAACGGAATTATTCATGATGCTGACCTTCACGTCGACGACGATTCCGATTGCATATGGGATCTGGCTGCAGGACAATTTTAAAGATCAGCTTCAGAAAAAACATGAAAATGTGTTCGTCGATCTCGTCAACAATTACCGGATTGCCTTCAGAGATTCCGCCTTCGTGAAAGTGGTGGCAGGGTCCACCTTCATCTTCGCAGCGGAATTTTCCCTGAACAGCTATATCGGAATCCGCCTGGCGGAAACGTTCAAGGCGGTGAACATCGGGAGCTTTGAAATCGTCGGGGTGAGGATGCTTAGTATCCTGAACATCGAGAACATGCTGCTGGTTGTCTGTCTGACGTTCATCATCAATCGTTATACAGATCGCCTGAATAAAAAGAACGCTCTCTTGATCGGGCTGCTCCTGTACGGCATCGGCTATGTGACCGTCACATCCGCCAACACATGGTACGTCCTGATCGCTTTCAATCTGATCGCCACCATGGGAGAACTGATCTACTCGCCGATCCGCAACGCAGAGCAGGCGAACATGATCCCGAGCGACAAGCGTGGTTCTTACTCCGCTTTCTCAAATCTGTCCTTCAGCGGAGCGGACCTTGTAGCACGATCCACCATCATCATCGGAGCCTTCCTGATGCCGACAATGATGAGTGTCTATATCGGTTTCATCGTCATGCTCGGTACTGTTCTCGTTTACACGGGACTATTTGGCGGAAGTTGGGTGAAAGCGAAGGTATTGGGTGTGAGTGGAGGGAAGTAAGAGGGACGGACCTCTAAATAGTAAAATCCTTTCATGCAAATGGTCGTTTGGAAGGTCCGTCCCTCAACAAAGGAAAGGAGGAATCATGATGATTTACAGAAGAAAGATGTACCGTGTGTCCCCACGGATAATCGACGATTTTAATGTGCATTTTAATCGAACGCTGTTACCGACCCAGCTGAAATATGGATCCAGGTTGGTGGGGAGATGGATGAAGGAAGAGACCGATGGGGAAGTGGAAGTGTTTGCGATATGGGAATATGACAGTTTTGAAGACTATGAGAGGATTGAAGCCCTTGTGAGGGGCGACGAGGTACATGTGAAGCGGGTGCAGGATTGGTACGGAAAATGGGGTGGGAGAGAGAACCTGAAAGAGCATTTTTATCTGATCGATCAGGATTTTATCGATTCCACTGTTACGTGATGGAAATGGGGGTCAGACCTTTGAGGCTGACCCCTTTTGTCTAAAAATTCTTTTCCATAATAGTAAATGGATAGTTTTCACCCCGTATTTCATTTTCGAATGATCCCCGTTTCCGGAACCCTTCTTTCTCATACGTCCGGATCGCCCGCTCATTGAAATCCGCGACGGCCAATTCCAAATGGTTGAACTTCAGCCGTTCACGTCCCTGTTCGATAATCGCTTGAACAAAGGCCTGACCGTGTCCCTTTCCTGTCATGGAAGGATTCATCTGAACCCCGAGGACCAGGATGTTTTCCCCGTCTTCTTCCACATCATAAAACTCACAATTTCCTACAAGGTTTTCGTTCTCATCTACGACGGAAAAGGCTCTTTCCAAATGGACGCTCTCTTTCAATCCTTGGATTTTTTCTACTTGGCTATCATTATCGTAAAACGAATAGATGCCCTCATACGTCCACGTTATAAATTCGTTGATATCTTCCTGTGTCCGTCTTCTTATGGTCAGTTCCATGCTCATTTCCCCCTTAGGAATCCGGCTTTTTCAGCCATGCTTTCACTTTTTTGTCCATCTCTTTTTCGAGTCCCCCGATATTCCCGCTGTCCCTCTGTGCGGATTTGACGTATTTCGCCGGGAACATTTTTTCCAGGGAGGACTGGTACATACTGCCGTCTTGTGGTTCTATGTAGTCGATGACCGAATAGGTGTCGCCATCTTGTTTTAAGCGGATCATGGCAGGCAGTGAATGCCCGGATTGGCTTTCGGTTCCCGTCGCTTGATTGAATCCCCCATAATACGACCACATGTAGACACTCAGGACCCCATCCTTTTCGCTCGTCCCATAGACGTTATGGACTTCAAATTGCTTTTCAGTGCCGTAGTAGGAGGTGGCGTACTTTTGGACAATATAATGAGAAATTACGTCATCGATCTGCTTGGTCATCTGTTTATCGCCATCGGTTAGATTCAGGTCTTTGTCGTTGCAGGCTGCCAGTAAAAATGCGATCATCACTAAAATGAAGAATCGTAACTTTGTCAAAATCCTCATTTCTCCTTAATAAAAAAGTTATTTTAATAGAGGAAGCGGTTTCAATTCTCATTCATTTTATCATATAATTTCTATTCTTTTCCTTTTTTTACAATTAAATCTGTGTTATCTTCAAGTATAGTGATAGAAAAGGAGATATGTCTATGTCCACTGGAATCATTGCCTTACTTACGACGTTGATCTGGCTTGTCGCCATTCACGAGTTTCAAAAGCCTGAACGAAAACAGAATAATCGAATCATCATCATTTCTACCGCAGCAGGCTCCTTGCTCACACTGGTTTTGACGATTTCGCTTTTTGAGAGTCTTTCTTTTTAAAATAGGGAACTTTATTTGAATAAATGACAGAGGTTCCATTGGGGATGTCTGTTTTTTTGTTGGTGAGTGGGTTTCATATCATTACCGTTAAAAATGGTTTCAAAAATGGAAGCATGAGAACCGTCCCCTCGCTTCCACGAAAAAGGGGAGAGAACGAATGAACATCGTTTCACTGGAAGAATTACCGCAAGAGAAGATCACCGATTTTTTTCACCACCACTGGGGAAGTCCGAAGATGGTTATTTCAAGCGGGGTTTATGATTGTGCTTCTTTAGCTGGCTTTGCCGTTTTGAATAAAGATAACCGAATCACGGGTTTGATTACATATGTGATTAAAGACGCCGAATGCGAGATTATTTCACTTGATAGTTTGGAAGAAAAGAAGGGGATTGGCACCTTGCTTATGAAAGCAGTGGAAAAGGTGGCTGCCGACAACGGGTATAGGCGCATCACACTGATTACGACGAATGACAATCTGCTGGCACTGAAATTTTACCAAAAGAGGGGCTTCAGGATATCGACGATCCACCGGGATGCCGTGGAAAAAGCAAGACGGATCAAGCCTGAGATTCCGTTGATCGGGAATGACGGGATACCAATCAGGGATGAGATTGAATTGGAGAAGGGTGTGACAGGTGATGGAAAATAGTCATTGGCCAAAATGGGCTGTGGAATCAATAGAGGTCGTACCTCCGAAGCCGGAATGGATCGAGGCGGGAAAAGCGGAAGTAAGGGGACTGTTACAACGTTTGAGTTCATTTGGTGTCAAGGAAGTCGAGCACGTGGGAAGTACGTCGATCCGTGACCTTCCGGCGAAACCGATTATTGATGTGATGGCGTTGATTCCATCTTTTGATGAAGTGGAAGAGGTCGCGGGAAAGCTTGCGGAGGATGATTGGAATTTTGTACCAGTGGAGCTTGATAACCGGCCGTGGAGAAGGTTCTTTATAAAGGTTGAACATGATAAGCGTGTCGCCCATCTGCATCTCATGTTGAAAGGCGAACCGCGATGGGAACAGCAGCGGCTATTCAGGGACCGGTTGAACGGAGATCCTTCTTTAAAGGAAGAATACGCAGAACTGAAAAAAAGTCTGGCAAACCAATTTCCGGACGACAGGGAAGCGTATTCGGAAGGGAAAGCAAATTTTATAGAAAGAGTATTGGATGGCTCGGAAATGGGGGAAGAAAAATGAAGAAACGAATACTGATGATCATGATACTTTCCATAGGATTCCTTTTGATGGCATGCAGCGGTGGAAAGCAGCAGGTGGTGGAAGAGGCACAGCCGGAAAAGGAAAGCGAAGACGCAGCAGCCGAAACGGATGAAGAAATCGATTCGGTGGATTTAGGAGAAGCAACTGCTCAAGGTCAAGATTCAGATCAAGAGGAATCGGACGCCACGAAGGATCCACTTGCTACATATCCTTCAGAAAAAATCGAATACGCCCGCGTTTGGCTGCAGGTGATCGGGAATGGAGACGTAGAAGAACTGAACGTCCGACGTATTTCAGCGGGCGAGCAGCTGAATCCCTATGATGACAAGAGCGTCGCCTATCCGGAAGACGTCATCGTGTTAACCGGCAAAGCGATGGCAGACGGAACCGTCACCTATAGCGGCAACGGCGACGGTACGATCAATGTGTACGATGTTCCATCGCACTGGCCGAGCAGTGAACAGATCGAGGAGTCGATGGAAGAGTATACGAAGAAGATTGTGGAAGACACGGAGAAGGTGTCGGTTGATGCGGGGGATGAGGAAGAGGTTGTTGGGTTGATTGGGAAGATTAGTGGATAGGAGAGTCATATTGAAGAAAGAAGCTTCAGCAAAAACTTGGAATACTCTTCGGAACATCACTCTGGTTATCATCCTGTTCATTTTTATAAGGTATTTATTTGATGAAGATCCTTTTAATGACCGCATTGGGTGGTCAGTGTTGATTCTTTTTTGGACCTTTAAGGGTTTGTTTGATGC
Source organism: Rossellomorea sp. LJF3 (assembly GCF_037046045.1). Taxonomy (NCBI): domain Bacteria; kingdom Bacillati; phylum Bacillota; class Bacilli; order Caryophanales; family Bacillaceae; genus Rossellomorea; species Rossellomorea sp. LJF3. The sequence continues at coordinate 100,207 of NZ_JBANLY010000004.1, forward strand.
GGTTGAAGATAAAAGAAGTGGCAATAAGAAGTCCATGGTTGCTAATATTGTCTTTGTCATTGCTGGGTTGGGTATCCTGCTTTGGCAGGGCATACAATTTTTTCTTTATAAATAATGGTGAGGGATGATTAAGATGAAAAAAGAGACGCTTAAATGGATTTTAATCATAATCTCAACTACTACTCTTTTTTATCTTATTCTTCATTTAATCATTCTTTGGTCAGAGATCCCGAATACAATCCCTATTCATTTCAGCAATGGAAAACCTGATCATTGGGGGTCAAAATACTTCCTGTTCATCATGCCTGCTGTAAGTTTAGTAACCTGGTTTCTTATTGGTTTAGTAGTTAATAAACCAGAGAAGTTGAACTATGTGAATTTAACCGAGGAAAACAAACAAATCCAATATGTGAGAGCAGAAAAGGGAATGTTGCTCCTTCAGTATCTAGGTTCTATGGTCTTTGTATTTGCAAGCGAAGCAGCTTTGAGAAATGCAGTGGGAATGGAAGGAACTTTGCCACTTTCAATTGCAATCTCTCTGTTGGCTATATGTATTTTGGCACCAATGTATCATTTATTCTGGGCGGCAATGTTGAAATAGTAAAAGATGTAAGGGAAACCATGGAGATAGGTACCGCTTTAGTCTAGTCCCGGTGGTTTAGGAAGCAAGAGAACCGTCCCCATGCTTCCTCTATACTTTGAAGAAAAGTGAGGATACCGATGAATCTATTAAGAAAAGGATTAATTAGAGGTCTCATCCCGTTTGTTTTTTTCGCAATCATTTCGTTGTTATGGACTCTCCTTGAAGGATCATCGGCTGTTTCGAAGCATTTAATGATTTACGGTCTGATCGCTTTCTTTCTCGGAGTGACAAGCGTCATCTATGAAGTGGGACGATGGCGCTTCATCCAACAGATTGTGGTTCATTATCTGGCCATGCTGGTGACGGTTTTCCCTACGTTACTCCTGAGCGGTATGTACCCCGTGGATTCCATCAGGGATGTAGCGAGCGTATATTTCTTTTTTAATAAAGTGGGTCTGGTTCTATTTTTGACTACCTATTTTATTTTTAAATGGAGGCATCTGGCGTATATGAGGGAGCAGAGCGAATAGAATAGGGGCTCTCATAAAGAATATTCGACACCCCGGCATGATTATTGGATTTCCCGCATGAATAATCTGAATCCCGCATGATTTTTCTGTGTTGTCCGCATGATTATTCCTTATCCCGCACGAAAAGTTCAAATCCCGCATGAATCCTATGAGAGGAAGCACGGGGACGCTTCCTCTGCTTCCAAATAGCACATTTCGTCACTGCTCAGAAAAAGGGAGCAAAAGAACCGTCCCCACGCTCCGTTACCACCCAGCAAATCGAGAACACAATGCCCGCCAAACTGAAAATGATCCCTAGAATGGCCAGATGCTTCCCCTCCTGGCCATTTTTTTTGACTTCGCTTCGTCCGATCCTCCCCAGTATAGCGCCCACCAGACCGAGAATCGCTCCCGCAATAGGAAAGATCACCATCACGATGGATAAGATTCCCAATAAGATAGACGCCACGGCTTTTCCATTCAAGCCTTTCCTCTCAAGCTCATGACTCATTCCTCACTCCTCCTTCTAAAAAGTATATGAATCCACCATGGTAAAAGGTGAGGGACGGACCTCCGCACTTGTCGAAACCATCCCTTTGACTATCTCCTGCAAAAGGAATAGACTAAGATAGTTCCATTATGAACAGTTCATTAAATTAACCATTAGAAGTGAGGGCATATCCATGGGAAATCATCAGATTACTCCTGCACTGCAATTATTGCGTTCATTTTCACGGGTGAATAAGACAATGATGCGGTTCGTCCAGAAAACAGCCGCAGATAACGGATTATCGGTCCCGCAATATACGATATTGGTGACGATTGCTCCTGAAAAAGAGCTGACTCAGAAGACGATCGGAGAGAGGACGTTCCTGCCGAAAAGCACGCTCAGTCAAGCCGTCGATGGCCTGGTTCAGGCAGGATTTCTCAACCGGCAGCAGGTGGAAGACAATCGCCGGGAAATGCTTCTTTCCCTGAGCCATCAGGGTGAGACGATGTTAAAAGGCATCCACAAGCAAGAAGGCAGCATCCATCAGCTGACGGCAGGGGCGGTCGAGACGCTGTCTGAAGGAGAGTTTGCCGGACTCTTACAGGCGCATGAGAAGATCGCCGACTATTTTGATGAGAAAGGGAAAGAGGAGGATGCCACATGATCAAGCTTCTGAAACACTTATCGGCGTATAAATGGATGGTCGTGGGGATCTTCGTGTTGATTTTCATTCAATCCATGTCGACTCTATACTTACCGACCCTCATGTCTGACATCATCGACAAAGGGGTCGTCGTCGGGGACATCCCGTATATATGGAAGATTGGCGGATTCATGCTCGTCGTTTCCGCTCTCGGTGCGGTGGCTTCCATCGTTGCGAGCTACTATTCTTCGAAAGCAGCCGTCGGGTTGGGGCGCGATGTCCGCCGGAAGCTTTTTTATCATATTGAAAAATTCTCGCTCCAAGAGTTTGATGAAGTGGGGACGGCCTCTCTCATTACGAGAACGACGAATGATATCACACAGGTGCAGCAGGTCGTGATCATGCTGCTCCGGATGATCATCAGTGCGCCGATTATGCTCGTCGGCGGGATCATCATGGCGGTGTTGATGGATGCGAAGTTATCCCTGGTCATTATCCTGACGATGCCTGTTTTGGTCGGATCGATCCTGCTGATTTTATATAAAGGGATTCCATTATTTCAAACCGTCCAGAAAAAATTGGATCAATTGAATCTCGTGCTTCGTGAGAACTTGACCGGTATCCGTGTCATCCGTGCCTTTAACCGTGAACCGGAAGAAAAGGAGCGTTTGAAACGGACGAATCATGAACTGACCGATGTGTCGATCAAGGTAAACAAAATCATGGCCTTCATGATGCCTGTGATGATGCTCGTCATGAATATGACCGTCGTCGCCGTCATCTGGTTCGGAGGCATCCGGATCGATAACGGCGGGATGCAGATCGGGGATTTGATGGCGTTCATTCAATACGTCATGCAGATCATGTTTGCATTGGTCATGGCGTCGATGATGTTCGTCATGGTGCCACGTGCCGATGTGTCGGCGAAGCGGATCAATAAGGTGCTAGAAATGACGCCTTCTTTTAAAGATAACGGAACGAAAGCGGCAGACGTTCAACAGGGGACCCTCGAGTTCGACTCGGTCACGTTTCACTATCCGGGTGCCGAAGAGCCTGCCCTGTCGGATGTCAGTTTCACCGCGAATCCCGGTGAAACGACGGCCATCATTGGCGGGACCGGTTCTGGTAAAACGACGCTCATCAACTTGATCCCCCGATTTTATGAGATCGCGAGCGGCACGATCCGGGTCAATGGTGTGGACATAAGGGACGCTTCCGAGGAAGAAATCCGCTCGAAGCTTGGACTTGTGCCACAGAAGGCTACTCTATTTACCGGAACGATTGCGGAAAATATCCGCTTTGGAAAAGAAGATGCGAGTGATGAAGAAGTGGCGGAGGCGGCCCGGATCGCTCAGGCGGAAGAATTCGTCAGTCGGATGGACGGGGGCTTCCAGGCAGAAATCGAGCAGGGCGGATCGAATCTCTCCGGAGGTCAGAAACAGCGCTTGTCGATCGCAAGAGCCCTGGTCCGGAAACCGGATATCTATTTATTTGACGACAGCTTCTCAGCCCTCGATTACAAAACCGATGCCAGGCTCCGTGCCGCATTGAAACAGGAAACCCTTGAGGCAACGGTACTCATCGTCGCGCAGCGGGTCAGCACGGTGATCGATGCCGACCGAATCATCGTGTTGGATAAAGGTGAAGTGGCCGGGATCGGGACTCACCGGGAGCTCCTTGACACGAACGAAGTGTACCAGGAGATCGTCGCATCACAGCTTTCAGAGGAGGAATCGGCATGAGTAAGGAACGTAAACCTCAAAGAGGCGGAGGTCATGGAGGATTCGGACCGGGCGGCGGCAACATGATGATGATGGGGCAGAAGCCGAAGAATTTCAAGAGTACCTTGAAGCGGCTCCTTGGTTACCTAAAACCGCGCCGCGGGCAGTTGGTCGCTGTTCTCTTTGCCGCGATTTTAAGCACCGTCTTTGCCATCATCGGCCCGAAGATCATGGGGAACGCCATCACGGAATTATTTGAAGGCGCCTATGCAAAATTTAAAGGAGTGCCGGGAGCCGGGATTGATTTTGGCAGAATCGGTGAAATCCTGCTGTTGCTTGCAGGACTTTATGTGTTCAGCAGTATCTTTAATTTTATCCAGCAATACATCATGTCGAGTGTCGCCCAGTTGACGGCGTATGACTTGAGGGAAGATGTGAATCAAAAGATCGAGAAGCTTCCACTGAAGTATTACGATGGCCGTGCGAACGGGGAGACCCTTAGCCGGATGACGAATGACATCGATACCATCAGTAGTACGCTGCAGCAAAGTCTGACCCAGTTCATCACGTCGATCGTGACGATTGTCGGGATCATCATCATGATGCTCTCGATCAGTCCACTATTGACGTTGATTTCCGTGGTAAGCTTACCGGTTTCCGTCTTTGCCATCCGACCGATTTTGAAACGGTCCCAGAAGCATTTTGCCGATCAGCAGCGGACCCTCGGTCAACTGAACGGCCATATTGAAGAAATGTTCACGGGACATCAAGTCGTGAAAGCATTCGGCCATGAGAAGAAGGCCGGTGCCGAGTTTGATTCTGTGAACGATGAACTGTATGAAGCGGGAAGCAAAGCCCAGTTTATTTCAGGGATCATCATGCCGATCATGATGTTCATCGGAAACATCAGCTATGTGCTCATCAGTGTCGTCGGCGGGATCCTCGTGACGAATCGGGCGATTTCCATCGGGGATATCCAGGCGTTCATCACGTATACTCGTCAGTTCACCCAGCCGATCACACAGACGGCAAATATCGCGAATATCATCCAGTCAACGGTGGCAGCGGCGGAACGGGTATTCGAGCTATTGGATGAGGAAGAAGAAGTGAAAGAAGAAACCGTGGCGCACTTATCCCGTCCTAAGGGTGAGGTTGTGTTTGAACATGTGGACTTCGGTTACGGTGAAAATTTGTTGATTAACGATATGAACATTGACGTTCAGCCCGGGCAGACGGTGGCGATCGTTGGGCCGACGGGTGCCGGTAAAACGACTTTGATCAATCTGCTCATGCGTTTTTATGAATTGAATGATGGGAAAATCAAGATCGACGGCATCGATACGAGGTCCGTCCCTCGAAGTGAACTGAGAAGAAGCTTCGGGATGGTGCTGCAGGATACGTGGCTGTTTAAGGGGACGATCCGGGAAAATATTGCGTACGGGAAGACGGGTGCAACGGAAGCGGAAATCATGCAGGCGTCCGAGATGGCCCATGCGGATCATTTTATCCGTACGCTTCCTGAGGGCTATGATACGGTCCTGAATGAGGAAGCATCGAATATCTCACAAGGACAGAAGCAGCTGATCACCATCGCACGGGCGATCCTCGCCGACCCTCCGATCATGATCCTGGATGAAGCGACGTCAAGCGTGGACACCCGGACCGAGCTATTGATCCAGCAAGCGATGAACCGGTTGATGGAAGGCAGAACGAGCTTCGTCATCGCTCATCGTCTTTCTACTATTAAAGATGCAGACCTGATTCTCGTCATGGATCAAGGGTCTGTCATCGAACAGGGGACGCACGCTGAACTGCTCAGACAGAACGGTTTTTATGCGGATCTGTACAATAGCCAGTTTGGGGAAGTGGCTGGATAGGGAGCATGGGGACGGTTCTCCTGCTTCCTGTTATAATACTCGATTACTAGGAAGCAAAGGAACCGTCCCTCTGCTTCTTTAATGTTAAAATAGATGTGTAATATCCATTTTCGCTTGATATTAGAGACTCTTAGTCTAGTATTTCGGAATTTACATACAAGAAAGGGATCAGACAAAATGAATCAAGAAACCAAGCAAAAATCCGTTGTGTTTGCTCTATTGATCGCCACGTTCCTCACGGCCATCGAAGGCACGATCGTCAGTACGGCGATGCCGAAGATTGTGGAGGATCTGGGAGGAAGTGAACTGTATACGTGGGTCATTTCGGTCTATCTATTAGCCATTGTCATCAGTACGCCTGTCTTCGGGAAGCTGGCTGATTTATTTGGAAGGAAGATTATGTTCACGATCGGGGTCAGTATTTTCCTGGCAGGGTCCATGCTCTCGGGACTGTCGCAATCGATGGAACAGCTGGTCCTGTTCCGCTTGATCCAGGGGATTGGAGCGGGGGCACTCACCACTTTGCCGTTTACGATCATCGGCGATGTGTTTACCTTTGAAATGCGGGCCAAAATGCAGGGGTGGATGAGCAGCGTGTGGGGGATTGCCGGCATCACGGGACCCCTTGCAGGCGGTTTTATTGTCGACACGATTTCATGGCATTGGATCTTTTATATGAATCTGCCATTTGGTATCGTATCTCTCATCCTCTTATGGACATCATTAAAGGAAAAAATAGAAAAGAAGAAACACAAAATCGACTATAGCGGGATTTTCACTTTTGCCATCAGCATCACCGCTTTTCTGTATGCTCTGACACTGTTAAAGGAACAAGGTCATATGACGACTGGCATTCTCTCTTTACTGATTGTAGCTGCCATTGGGATCAGCCTGTTTCTCTGGATTGAATTCAAGGCGGAAGAGCCAATGCTTCCACTGACTCTGTTCAAGAATCGCTTTATCACCATCTCGACGATTGCCGGGTTTCTGCTTGGCTTCATCCTGGTTGCCGTTACGTTCTACATCCCATTATGGGTACAGGGCGTCACCGGTTTAAATGCCACGATGTCCGGTGTGACGATGTTGCCGATGTCGATTACCTGGCCGTTCGCTGCAGTGCTTTCAGGTAAGTTGATGGCGAACACCTCCATCGGACGAATCACTGTTATGGGGATTTCCGTCATTACAGCGGGATGTCTCGGGTTGGTGTTATTTACGGAACATACGATTGTTCCGTTAATGATGGTGGTCACCGCCGTCATTGGCTTTGGTTTCGGTTTGTCCCTGACAGCCTTCACGGTTGCCGTCCAATCTTCCGTTGAGTGGAAGGTCCGGGGAGCCGCCATGGGGACGTTTAATTTAATGCGAAACCTCGGCCAGTCCATCGGGATCGCGGTGTCGGGCCTGTGGTTGAGCGATCAGTTAAGCGGCCACGTGCTGGAGTCTAGCCTTCACACCGTCTTCATGATCCTCGTGGCACTAGCAATATGCGCCATCGTCACAGCAGGAGTCCTACTCGGTGAAAAAGGGAAGGAGCTTTCCTTGAATTAGGAAGCGGGGGGACGGTTCTCCTGCTTCCAAAAGGGAAGCACCAGAACCGTCCCTCTGCTTCTTTTTTTCATTTCCCCCTGTTTTATAGAAGGATTTTTTTTTCTCGAATCGAATAAGGGATATATTCAGATGAAAAAAGGAGAGAATCATGATGGCTAACAACTACCTGAGTAAGGAAAGTGTGACGGATTTCCTTAAGACGAATAGAGAGGATTTTCAACAGAAACTATTATCTGAAGCTGTAAATGTTAGAGGGAAAATCAGTGATATACTCGAAAAAGGAAACATTGATCTGTTAAAGAATGCCGAAATGGTCGCTCACTACATCCTTGAAAACAAAGAAGAAGAACTGATTGAATTTGCGAAAGTAGAGGGGATTGCATGGGCACAGCATGCTCTTACCCTGGCATTCAAACTCGAATGGGTCCATGCCATAAGGAGAACACTTTGGTTCTTCCTTTATCAATATGATGAGCAGAATGGAGAGGATGAATCTCCACGAAAGACCTTCTTTGACTTGGAAAAAAGGATCAATGACAACGTCGATCAATTCCTGAATAACTTCTTTATCAGTTACTCGAATTATAAAGATGAACAGCTGCTGTCACAGAAAAAACTGGTGGAAAATCTATCCGTGCCGATCATCCCGATTCATAGTACGATTGCGGTACTGCCCCTGATCGGAATGATCGATTCTTACCGAGTGAATGCTTTGGAAGAAAAAGTGTTGATGGAAATCAGTTCGATGAGAATCCAAACCCTGATCATCGACTTATCGGGTACGGCGGAAATGGAATTGGACGTCCTTTTTCAATTTAAGAGAATTCTAAGCGGAATCAATATGATGGGCTGCAAAGCGATCCTAACAGGGCTGCGGGTAGAACTTGTCAGGAAAATAGTCGATTCAGGAGTCGAATTCGACAGCCTGGTAGAGATAAAGGGTACACTACAACAAACGTTGAAAGAACATTTGTAAAAGCAGAGAAAAGCAGAGGGACAGTTCTCGTGCTTCCAAAATGGAAGCACAGGAACCGTCCCTCTGCTTCTTCCTCTGCTTCTTGTCGAACCTCCACGTCATAGAGAGGATTTCCCGGGAAAGTGTCGAAGAGTTAGAGTAGATATTTTTTCCTGAAGGAGATTCATTATGGTAGAGACTGTCCATCATTTAATTTTGCATGTGGTATTTATTCTGTTTACGATTCTTCTTTTTCAAATGTTTACGAGTGAATCGGATAGCGATACTAAAGGGTTTCCCGTTCCTTTTTTCATGATGAATCTTGTTGTCCTGGTGTTTACGATGGCATTCCCGGAGGTTTATTCAAGCGGTTATGTATACGATTTTAAAGTGATTCCGGTGATTCTTGCCTTTCTTTATGGAGGGAAGAGAGTTGGTTTCAGTACGTTTGTCGCCATGCTCGTCATCGGCTGGTTCACTGACCATGTATGGATTTTTCTTCTCGTGAATTATGCGATTTACAGTATGCTGCTGATCCCGGTATCTAATTGGTACGGAAGATTATCCTGGAAAAACAAAATGCTCCTTATTTCAGGTTTTTATTTTTTCATCCCGGTTACACGGTCCATTTATTTACTCACGCATCATGAAACAGAGCAGCTCCTGTTTATGGCAAGCTCCACGTCCATCATATGGGTTACGCTGATTCTGTCGATTTATCTGATTGAAAATCGATTGGAACAGAACAGGGTCAAAAAAGAGCTCATCAAGGCGGAAAAGTTTAACGTGGTGAGCGAGTTGGCTGCATCTGTTGCCCACGAAATCCGAAATCCGATGACGACGGTTAGGGGGTTCATGCAACTCCTGCAGAGAGAAACATTAACAGATCAGCAAAAGAGCTTCATCGATATTTCCATCCAGGAGCTTGATCACGCCCAGGACGTCATCAATCAATATCTTTCCCTGGCAAAGCCCCAGACGGAAGAATACGAGGTGTTCAGTCTGACCGACACGATGAATGAATCCGTTGACGTCATGTCGACGTATGCTGTGATGAACAGCATAAAAATCAATAAGAACATTGAAGAAGATCTGATGATCAAAGGGATGAAACTGGAGGTGAAACAGGTCCTCCTCAATCTTTTGAAAAATGCCATCGAGGCGGTAAAAGAAAATGGGAAAATCACGGCGGCTGCGAGTCGCCATCCTGACGGCCGGATGCGGATCATCGTTCAGGACAACGGAACCGGCATGCCTCCGGAACAACTCAAAGTACTCGGGAGGCCTTATTATTCCACGAAGGAAAAAGGGACGGGACTCGGACTCACGGTGTGCTATCAGATCGTGAAGCGGATGAAGGGTGAAATCAAAGTGGAAAGCGAACCTGGAGTGGGAACGACATTCAGCGTCTTTTTTCCAGGCAGTACATAAGAGGGACGGACCTCTTGCTTCTTCTAAGCAAGGGTCCGTCCCCATCTGTTTTAGGAGCATGGGGACGGTTCTCATGCTCCTGAAATCGTGACAACGGAAGCAGAAGAACCGTCCCCATGCTTCCTAAGAGGGACGGACCTCTTGCTTCTTCTAAGCAAGGTCCGTCCCCGTTCATTTTCAAGGAGCATGGGGACGGTTCTCATGCTTCTAAAATCGTGACAACGGAAGCAGAAGAACCGTCTCCATGCTTCCTGGTTGTCTCTACGGATGTTTTCTTGTTGTTACTTTTATTTTGGGAGAGGGTTGAGTGGAGGCCGGACCCTGGTTTGAGTGAGAGGGCAAGGACAGTTTTTTTTCCGTGCCGGCAGGAGGTTTTAACTTGTCATACGTGGTCCCGATGTATAATTGTCCCTTGAGGTCTTTTATGCCGAGATTTCCGAAGTTGTTGCTCAGGTCGGCGTGGTCGATGTTTACATTTTCAATGGATAAGTGCTCAATTACAATTTTTGCGGGTTCCTGCTGGCTGGAGATCGTGTCTTTGACGTCTGTTGCTAAGCCCTGTTTCAAGGATTGGATTTCCTTTTCGAGGGCCTGTATTTTATCTTTCATCTCATTTTGCTCAGCGTTCATGCTTTTTTGAATGTATGAAGTTAGTTTTTTTTGAAAGTAAGTATACAACATGTTCTCACATTCTTTTTAGTATTTTTTCACTGTGAGCCTCCGTGTAATGAAACATCTTCTATTTTCCGGGGGTAGGCCACCTGAATGAGGCCATTGAGGAACTGGATGTTGATGGCTTTAGCTTCGGCCGGTTCCGGGAGGGGAATCGTTCGTTCGAATTCCCCTGTGAACCGTTCTGCCTTGACTTCCATTTCTTTCGGGTATACGGGTCTGATCATCCCTTTTATGAGAAGCTTCGTATTGGAACTCAATGAAAATTTAATATCATCTTGGGTGATCCCCGGGGCATCCAGGATGATGCACACATGGGATTCGTTCTGATACACATCATAACGTGGGAATTCGTCATCTGTCGAAAAGAACTGGGAGGGGTTATTGTTTTCGAATACGCTGTTCCAGAAATTATCGCTTTTGTATTGGTTGGTCAGTTCCAGCCATTTTTTCATTTTTTCCATATCCATGGATTATCACCTCTTATGGGAACGCCTAAACTTGAACGGTATAAGGGATGGCCGGGTTGGCGATTTGGTCTTGATCGCTGACGTCCGGATCGAGTACACCTGTGTTCATTTGTGAGCCTGTAGGCGAGAAGTCACCGAATGAAAAGTTGGCTCCGAATAATTTCATATTGGCGGTATGACTGTTGTGAACGGTCGGACCGATATCGACGTTCCCGTTCTGCGTCACGCCATTGACTTTAATATTAAATATGTTGATCTGATACGGCATGAGGATCCTCCTCTTCGTTTTGTCTTGGATCGATCGGTACAGGAACCGGCAAAGGTGCTCCCGCGTTTACTGAATCCGCATTGCCTATATCTGTTTGATCATTCACATCAGGATCGATATATACATTTTCCATCATTGATTCTGTCGGGGAAGTATCACCATAGGAAGAGTTGATTCCCTGGGACTTATTATTCGACGTATGACTGTTATGGACAGCTTCTCCAATGGTGATCGAACCATTGCCCGAGACGCTATTCACCTTCATACAGTATAGGTTTACTACAGTCTGCACAGTTTCCCACCTCTTTTGTCTTTGGGATACTATATGCTTTCTTCAGCCCATTCGTTCATGAATTTATGCGGGGGGTAAACGGAAGGGAGCGCCGACACTTGGTCGACGCTCCCTTTCTCACCGCTATTGTTAATGAATGTCCTTCTTCTTAAATCTACCCCCGCGTACTTCATTGATATCTGCGACAGCAAGGAATGCTGAAGGATCCAATTCTTCCACGATTGATTTTAATTTGGCTTCTTCCAGCCGGGTGACGATGCAGAAGATGACTTTTTTGTCGTCTCCGGAGTATCCGCCTTCCCCTTTTAAATAGGTGACACCGCGTCCGAGGCGGGCGAGTATCGCATCACCGATTTCTGTGTCTTTATCACTGATGATCCAGGCCGATTTCGATTCGTCAAAGCCGTCGATCACGATATCGATGGTTTTGAAGGCAATGACATAGGCAAGGACTGAGTACATGGCACGGTCCCAGCCGAGGACGAATCCTCCCCATGTGAAGATGAAGATGTTAAACAGCATGATGAATTCCCCAACGGAAAAGGGGAATTTTTTATTTAACAGGATGGCGAGGATCTCACTTCCGTCAAGGGCCCCTCCATACCGGATGACCAACCCTACTCCGGCACCAAGAACGATCCCGCCAAACACGGTGGCAAGCAGCATATCCTGTGTGAAAGCTGCCACATGATGCAGATAATTCGTTGCCAGGGAAAGAATCGAAATCCCGAGTATCGTGGAGATCGTAAATGTTTTTCCAATCTGCTTATATCCCAGGAAGAAAAACGGGATGTTCAGGAAGAAAATGAAGACACCCAGACTGATGCCGGTCAAGTTATAGAGGATAATCGAAATACCTACGATCCCTCCGTCCATAATCATATTCGGAACAAGGAAAACCTCGATCCCGAGGGCCATCATGATGGCACCCAATACGATGAAAAAGCCTCTTTTCGCAATTTTTAATCGTGTCAGCTTCGGGTGCTGCAGACCCGATTTGATTTGTTGTTCTAATGTTTCTCCAGTCAACGTGCGTTCCTCCTGCCTTTTATTCTTTAAAATCAAAAATGGCTTTGATATCTTCCCACTTAATGATCTTATCCCGGGAAAACTCGGGTATGAATGAAGAGAGGGAATTCCCCGATAGCTCTGCCGTTATGAACATGACGCCAAAAAAACCAATCACAAACACTGCACAAAAAAGATAACATGCTAATGATTCCCTAAAATATGTGTTCTTTTTCATAAAATCCTCCATCCAAATTGATGAAAAACGCCAATTTTAATAAACCCTAATCCCATAGAGTTTTTGAGTGAGTATAAGAATGAAAGAGAAACATAGTTTAAGAGAGGTAATTGGATTGAGACATGATGATTTTCTTAAAGCCAATCGCATCAGGAAAAATGTCCATGGCCACATACTCCGTCATATGAGGGGGAGCATACGATTTCAACTTCTCACTTAAGAAAATTTTACGGGGTACCACACTATCAACATGATGAGGGAGTGAAGAGGGGGGAGAGAGCATAACCTCAATACTTGTCAGATGTGAATCATCCGCTTTTAATACATCCCCATCCATATTGCCGTTCTGATATTCCAACATGTGCGGCTGCTGGAAACCGATTAAAATCAACAGTAAGAACCATATTGAAGCTTTTTTCAACCTTCCCCACCTCCTCTCGATGTATAGGTTCATTATATCATAGGAGCCGTGGGGACAGGTCCCTTGGCTCCTTGTTTTAAAAAAACATCCGATACACTCTGGCCAATTTGGGGTACTAATTATAAAAAAGAGGGAGGGTGTCCACATGTTCAACCACTTTAACTTCGAAACCATTTACAGTGAAAGGGATGCTTCCACACCTTTGGTCGTCATGATGTGCGGTGTCGCCGGTTCCGGGAAAACGACCTTCTCTAGACAATTGGAAAAGAACGGATTTATACGTCTTTCCATCGATGAAGAAATCTGGGCGACGCATGGCCGGTACGGCATTGATTTTCCAATGGAAAAGATGGAGGAGTACAAGAAAGAGGCAGAAAGCAAATTGCGCAATATCTTATTGAAGCTCATTCACGATAAACAACAGGTGGTCATCGACTTCAGTTTCTGGGATCGAGAGAGAAGGGACGACTACAAACAACTGATCGAAACGTCCGGCGGTAAATGGAAACTGATCTATATAAAAGTGGATCCCGATGATTTGCGTGAACGCCTTAACATAAGGAATCAGCGTCTGGATGCCAATTCGTTCCCGATATCGGAAGAATTGTTGTCTTCCTATCTAAAGGGATTTGAGATTCCCGATGGGGAGGGGGAGGTGGTTGTGGAGAATTAGAGGGCCAGGGGAGCAGTAAAGCCCCCTCATTTCTACCTCTTATTCTTTCATATACTCCTCCACCAACTCATAACAGCGATCCTTTGTCGACTCATACAGAGAGATATACCACGCCACATTTTCAAACGTGCCGCCTTCATATTTCAGTCTTTCTTTCTCCGCTTTCGCTTCTTTTGCCTCGATCCATTTCACTTGCTCTGCTTTTAATTCTGCCATGACTTCAGGAGTCAGCTCTTTCTTTAGAAGGGCATAAATCTCATTCAGGACTTCGTCATATTTATCGTACGATACCCCATAATAATTTTTCATGGCGTTCGTGACGCCTTCATCTGAATACTTCTTATCCGGCATGGCATCGAGTTCTTTTTGGAGGTTGTCCAATTTTTCTATGTATGCCTGTTTTCCTTCCACCTTTGTGACGGCTGGTTCCTGTTCCGGACTGGACGTCTCATCTGACTGAGCCTTTTCGTTTTCTTCGGATGTCGTCATGTCTTCTGCCTGTGAATCATCGGGATCTGTACTTGCTGCAGTCGCTTCGGATTCAGGCTTACTGGCGGTATCCTCCTCAGAAGATTGACTACAGGCGGACATTCCGACGAAGACCATCGCAGATAAAGTCGTGACGGTCATCCAATTGCTTTTCTTCATTTTTACAGCTCCAATCTTTTATAAAAAATGCTCACTTGGGTTATTTTAACATATCCAGATATATCCTTCTAACTACCTTCCTTTAAACTGAAATGAAACTTTTTCCAATTCGGACCGTATATGTAAAAAAAGGGGGAGAAGAATATGAGGGTTAAAAAAGTCAGTGTCATTTTCATCATGTTACTCATCGTGGGTTTATCTGCCGTCATCCTGAGTGGATGCCGGATTGGAGGACCAACAAATGAAGCAAAAGAGACGATCGTAGAAGAAGAGCAGGAGGATAAGCCTGTAGCGACAATGGAAAAGTATAATCAACTGGAAAAAGGGATGAGTTATGAGGAGGCAACAGATATCTTGGGGTTTCCTGGAAATCCCATGTCTGATGAGAGTAGTGATAGCAACAATAAAACCTATGTATGGGACGGAGAGCATCCCAAATCCTTCCTTACGGTTACCTTCTTGAAAGGAAAGTTGTCAACGAAGCAACAGGTAGGGTTGCAGTAGGAGATCATTCTTAGAACGTTCCCAGTCCGGTCCACTTTCTGGTAAAATTAGGTTTATGAATCTAGTAAACTTAAATGGAGCCGATGGACCCCTGGCTCACTGGAGGTGCCACATGCTTGATATCAAAACAGATTACGTGTTTAAAAAGGTCGAACCGATCAACAAGGGCTGGTCGAGTGATAAGAAATATTTTGTGGAAACGGAGACGGGGGAAAGGCTGCTGCTCCGGACGGCGGATCGTTCTGAGTATGAGAGTAAGAAGAGCGAGTTCGAGGCCATGAAGCGATTGGCTGACACGGGGATTCCGATGTCTGTGCCCCTTGAGTTCGGGATGAGTGACGATGGCACTAGTGTGTATTCACTCTTTACATGGTGTGAAGGGAATGACGCGGCTGAAGTGCTCCCGAGACTAACGGATACGGAACAATATGTGCTCGGCCTGAAGTCGGGGCGTTATCTCAAGGAAATCCATTCCACTCCTGCACCTCCCGAAGAAGAAATATGGCAAACAAAGTTTAATCGCAAGGTAGATGCGAAGATCCAGCAGTACCATGACTGTCCGCTCAAAATCGAAGCCGGCGATCTTATTATAAAATACATAGAGGAAAACAGGCATCTCCTTAAGGGACGCCCCCAAACGTTCCATCACGGTGATTATCACGGAGGGAATATGGTCATTTCGGAAAGCGGCGAACTCTCCATCATCGACTTCAACCGTCATGATTTCGGGGATCCGTGGGAAGAGTTCAACCGCATCGCCTTCAGTGCATCGGCGAGTCCCCATTTTGCCACAGGACAGCTGAACGGCTACTTTAACGGACGGCCGCCGGAGGATTTCTTCAAGCTCATGGCTTTTTACATCAGCAGCAACATGCTGTCGTCCATACCGTGGGCAATGAGGTTCGGTGAAGAGGAAATCTCCGTCATGAAGAAGCAGGCGAAGGAAGTGCTGGGCTGGTTCGACGGGATGAAGAATCCGGTGCCGACGTGGTATGTGGAGGACTTTTATGTTCAGTACATGGATGATCCTTCCGTAAATGACGATTGAGCGAAGTGCTCTATGAAGTGGGATTCAGAAATATGATGGATGAGCCACGGGACCTGTCCCCGTAGCTCTCAAAATGCACCATTCACTTTTATCTTCTCTTATATAGGGTAAAGAAGAACTATATAATCCTGTTTTTTCCTGAATTGGAGGAAGGGATAATCGAAGAGAAAGGGTTGATAAATGGTGAATGATTGGAATGATGGCAAGAAGGAAAAGAAGAATAGGGTAAAACCAATACGAACGGCCATTGTATCATTTGTTCTTGGCGTGGTTGTGATGTTCCTGGTGATTGAAGGATTCCAGATTCCTGGTAAGGAGGGGACTGAAGGGACGACTTCCAAGACGACGGCTGTGAAGGCAAGTGCTGAAGGTGTTGAGGAAGATGGTTCCATCACAGCTGCGGTTGAGGAGAGCCGGCCATCCGTCGTGAGTGTCGTGAATTTCAAAGGCGGGAATATGTTTGAAGGCTCCGAGCCCCGGCCAGCTGGATCTGGTTCCGGTGTCATTTATGAAGAAGAAGGAGATAAGGCTTATATTGTCACCAACCATCATGTGGTGGAAGGGGCAACGAAGCTTGAAGTCACGTTGAATGACGGGTCCAAGATCCCTGCTGAATTGCTGGGTTCCGATGCCCTCTTGGATCTGGCCGTCCTGGAAGTGGATTCGGAGAAAGTGAAACATGTCATCGAAATAGGGAAATCGTCAAGCCTGAAGCCGGGGCAGCGTGCCATTGCGATTGGTAATCCATTAGGCTTCCTGGCAGGGACTGTCACAGCAGGGGTCATCAGTGCTTCTGACCGTTCCATGCCGGTGGATGTCAATAAAGATGGGGTAGTGGATTGGCAGTCTGAAGTGATCCAGACCGACGCCTCCATCAATCCCGGAAACTCAGGTGGTGCGTTGATCAATCTGGATGGCGAGTTGATTGGCATCAATTCTTCCAAGATTGCAATGGAAAACGTGGAAGGGATCGGTTTTGCCATTCCAGTGGATATTGCCCTTCCGGCTCTGGAGGAATTGAAGGAGTACGGGGAAGTGAAGCGCCCATTCATCGGGATCGTTCCTGTCCCTTTATCGCAGATCCCATCACAATACTATGATGAACCACTCAATCTTCCTGCCGATGTGAAGGAAGGAATCGTCGTTAGACAATCCGAGCCGGATTCACCGGCCGGGGAAGCGGGTCTGCAGCAGTATGATGTCATTACCATGCTCGATGGTAAAAAGGTGACAAAAGTCAGTGACCTGAGAAAATATCTGTACAATGAAAAAGAGGTAGGTTCAAAAGTGGAAGTAACCTATTACAGGGATGGAGAAAAGAAAAATACGACGCTGACATTAAGTGAACAAGAATAACCACAAAAAAAGGGACGTCCCGGAAGTAGCAAGTGCTACCTTCGGGAAATCCCTTTTTTTATTTATTTTCTTCCTTTTTCAATTCAAAATACGTATCCATCACCCGTTTGGAAATGACTTTATTGATGTAAGGGTCATGTTCCTGATGAGACCATGGGACGACGGTAGAGAAGGCGATTTCCGGATTGTCGAATGGTGCGTATCCGATAAGAGTCGTGTTGTAGGTTGGCTGTGCACTCTCCATGTCCGGTCCTTTGTAAAACGCCTCTGCTGTCCCGGACTTCCCGGCTGCATTGTACGGAGCATCTTTAAACAGATTGGCCGTACCTTCTGCGCCGTGGAAGACCCGGTAGAACCCTTTCTGAACATGTTCGATTTCTTCACTGGAGGCATCGATCCGGTTCAGTACCTCTGGTTCCTTCTTGTACACGACACTTCCTAACCGGTGTGGCTGGTTGGAAGGTTCACGTACTTCTTTTAACAGATGGGGCTGAACGCGTTTTCCTCCGTTGGCGATCGCCGATACGTATTGAGCCAGCTGCATGGGTGTGTACGTGTCGTACTGCCCAATCGCAAAGTCAAGGAGAAGTCCCGGATGTTCAGCGGTTCCTTGATATCCCGGAGATTCCCCTGGGAGATCGATCCCTGTCGGAACACCCAGTCCCATCTGGGCGAAATGCTCCCTGAACGTACGGAAGGCGTCACCTTTCAGCTGAATCGGTGCGTGAGGGACGTATCGGTTCCCCGCAATCCGGAGAGCCACTTTCCACATATACGAATTAGAGGATTTCTCCAGGGCATAGAGGTCACTGATGGGCCTCGTTTGATTTCCCCATACATTGAACCACGACGTTTTCTTCGGCGTTCCTTTAATATAAAGGGGTTCATCCACAATCATTTCCCCCGGTTCGATATGATCCGTCATATAACCGGTCAGGAGTGTGGCCCCTTTGACCACGGAGCCCGCTTCGTAGGACGTCGTGTATGTCCCCAATGAATAATCTTCGAATTCGATTTCTCCGTTCGGGTGGATTTCCTTCACTTTTTGACCGACCATCGCTTCGATTTCCCCTGTATGAGGGTCCATCATGACGACAAAGGCACGGTCCAGGTAAGGAGATCCTTTTGTACCGATGTGTTTCGATAATTCTTCTTGAACGATTTTCTCGATCGCTTTTTGCAATTCGACATCAATCCCAAGTACGAGGTCTTTTCCGCTCTGACCCTTCTGGATGACCTTGGTTCCGACGACCTCGCCGTCTTCTATGATGTTTTTCACTTTCTTCTTCTGTCCGTTCAACAGGTCTTCATACTTTAATTCCAGGTAGCTTGTCCCCACACGGTCATTCCGGTTGTATCCCTCTGCCAGATATTCCTGGAGCAGATCTTTCGGGATCCCTTCCCTGGTGGACGATACGTCTCCGAGCACGGTACGGAGAGTATGGTCAAGGGGATAAGACCTTGTCCAATCCGTGGTCACGTTCACCCCGGGCAATTCATCGAGATGTGCGCTCACCTGTGCATACTCCGTGATGGTCACCCCTTTATTCTTCACGATTTGAGGCGAAAGGGCGTACCCTTTAGAAATATTTTGATAGATTACGAGCACTTCATATTCTTCTTCTGAAAAAGAAGACCATTCCTTTTCACTGATGCGTTCAAGCTTCAATTGATAAATCTTTTGATCGGCTTCTTTAGTTGAGAGATCCTTCTCTCCCTGGATGCGGTCGATTTCCGAATCGGAGACTTTCTTATCCGCCTTTGAAGGATTCATCAAAATCCAGAAATCCTTTTTATCACGCGTCGTGAGTGAATCGGTCTCAACGTCAATCATGTCGGCCAGCTTCCGGGACACCTCCAATAATTCCTCCTGAGACGAATCCGACGTCCGGGTAAAAGTGATGGCCCTCTGTGGTTTATTGTCGACAATCAGCTTCCCGTTCCGGTCATATATGCTCCCCCTCGGCACGGGTGAATCCACCGTCAGGCTTTCCTTCTTCTCAACCGCCTTTTCATAAGACTGTCCGTTCGCAATCTGAACCATACCGAGCCTCACGATCAGCGTGCTGAATAAAAGAAACACGGTGACAAAGAGAATCCTCATACGCTTCGGCAGTACCACTTTTCTCATTCGGTCTGTTCTGTTTTTTTCTTTCATATCATCACCATTTTATAAATATGACTTCATTACAATTAAAACAAAGCCATGACAAAAACCCAAGAGATATGCTGAATCGTTCACCAAATCGTTTCATTCAGTCCTTCTCCCAGAAATCTTCCCATCCTGTACACACATTGTTAATAGTTTCGTAACATTTACCCTCTAAGATGAAATCAACAGCAAAGTTAAACAGGCAAAATCAATCGAGGAGGAAAAAACATGTTTGAACAAAACAATCAAAACGAAGAAATGAATACTACGGAAACAAACGATACAGACGTCACTCAAAAAGAAGAGATGCAGCGGACTCCGAAGCAGAAGAAGCCGTTCAAAGGCAGAGGCTTCCTCAACACGGTTGGTGCGGGGATCATCGGTTCGGTCCTGACGCTGACCGTATTACCGCAAACGGACTACTATCAGAACCTGGCTCAGCCACGCGTCGAGCAATCGGCCGACAACGGACAGGCAAACACATCATCGAATTCAGGGATCACGCCCACATCGGTTTCAACCGGGGCTGGCGGAGATATCGCGAATATTGTGGAGGATGCCTCCCAATCGATTGTCGGAATCGTCAATTATCAGAGTCAAAACCGCATGGGAACCGCAGAAGCCACTCCGGCAGGGACAGGGTCCGGCGTCCTTTTTAAAAAAGAAGGGGACAGTGCTTTCATCATCACGAATAACCATGTGATTGAAGGTGCGTCGAAGATTGAAGTCTCTCTCTACGACGGGGAAAAGACCGAGGGTGAGCTGATCGGAGCGGACCCGCTGACGGATCTTGCCGTCGTAAAGATCGACGGTAAATATGCAGACAACCTGCTGGAAGTCGGTGACTCCAGTGAACTGCGCGCCGGTGAACAGGTCATCGCTATCGGGAACCCCCTCGGACTCGACCTCTCACGGACGGTGACACAGGGAATCGTCAGTGCCGTCGACCGTACGATCCCCGTACAGACATCTGAAGGGGAATCTGAACTGAATGTCATCCAGACAGACGCAGCCATCAACCCTGGTAACAGCGGAGGTGCACTCCTGAATTCCAAGGGTGAACTGATCGGGATCAACAGTGCGAAGATCTCGAACTCCGGTGTAGAAGGACTCGGATTTGCGATTCCAAGCAAGGACTTCATGCCGATCGTCAGTCAAATCATCCAAACAGGAAAAGTGGAGCGTCCGTATATCGGAATAGGGATGAAGAACCTGGCAGACATCCCCCGTTCATACTTACCAAATCTGCCCCAATCCGTGGAATCCGGTGTGGTGGTCGCCAATATCGACCCGACATCCGCAGCAGCGGACGCCGGTATCAAAGAAGGCGACGCCATTACCGAAATGAACGGCAAGTCCATCGAGAATGTCGCCGACCTGAGAAGACAGCTGTACGGTGGACCGAAAGCCGGGGATAAAATCGACTTGACCGTCTACCGTGACGGTAAAAAAATGACTGTGAGTGTGACGCTTACTAGTAATGCGATGATGAATGGGTAATGGTTAATGTGTGTACCAAGTACAAATCGAGTCAGTTGTACCTGGTACAATCCGGTTAAAATGTACCAGGCACAAACAGTCCAAAGTGTACCAGGTACAGTTCGAGCAAGATGTACCTGGTACAATTCTAGTGAAAAGTACCAGGTACAAAAACCCCCAAATGTACCAGGCACCAAAAAACGACCAATAAACAAACAAAAAAGGAGTACGAATAAGTGACTAAGAAAAAACGATCAATCACATTATGGAGTATTATCGGAGGAGTTTTCCTTATCGGATCGCTGCTGGCAGTGTTTGGTTTTTCCAAGGAAGATGTGGTGGCCAAAGTGGGCAGCGAGTCCATCAGTAAGGACGATCTGTATTCGACGCTTGTGAATCAATATGGGGATGGCGCCCTTGATACGTTGATTGCGGAGAAGATCGTGAAGCTTGAGAGTGAGAAGAAGGATCTCACGGTGAAGGATAGTGAGATCAAAAAGGAATTGGAGAATATTAAAGGACAATATGACAGTGAAGAGGCATTCAAGGAGGCTCTCGCTTCAAGCGGTGCGGATCTTGATAGTGTCAAAGAAAACATCAAGACGTACCTGTTGACTGAGAAGCTGTTGAAGGACCGGGTCAAGATAACGGATGACCAGATCAAGGAATATTTCGAAGCGAATAAGGATACGTTTGCACAAAAAGAGCAGGTTGAGGCCAGTCATATCTTAGTGGATGATGAAAAGACGGCACAGGAAGTGAAGAAGAAACTCGATAACGGCGGAGATTTTGCCGAGCTTGCGAAAGAGTATTCCACGGATACGTCGAATGCCGATTCAGGCGGGGAGCTTGGTTATTTCGGAAAAGGTGAAATGGTGGCAGAGTTTGATGATAAGGCGTTTTCGATGAAGAAAGGCGAAATCAGTGAGCCGGTCAAGACGGAATTCGGCTACCATATCATCAAGGTGACGGGCAAGAAAGAAGCGAAAGAGGCGGTCCTTGCCGATCACAAAGATGAAATCAAGGACATCCTGTTCGATCAGGCCCTTCAGACGGAGTATGGTACGTGGCTGGCTGAGAAAAAGAAAGAGTATAAGATTGAAAAAACCTTAAAAGATTCATAAACGGTTCAAGGCCAAGTCGAAAAAGGACCTCGTCTATCAAACCGAAACTCAGAGTGAATCATGATAAGGAAGGATATCCCCGCATTGCAGCGGGGGTTTTTCTATTGAAGTTAATACATAGAATGAATCGGGTAAAACGACTATACTTTAGATAAGATTAACGGAGCCAAGGGACCTGTCCCCGTGGTTCGCCCCAATCGGAAAGGAGCGATGTTCATGAATGTATTGGTCGTTGAAGACAATCAAAGCGTCACAAGCATGCTTGAGATGTTTTTTTCTAAAGAAGATATAAAGGGTGAGTTTGTCCATGACGGTGCTGAGGGGTACCGTCGTTATCAGGAAGGTGAGTGGGATCTTGTCATCCTTGATTGGATGCTGCCCGGGATGGACGGTGTGACGATTTGCCGGAAGATCAGGGAGGAGGGGTCCCAGGTGCCGGTCATCATGCTGACGGCGAAGGACAGTGAGTCCGATCAGGTGCTCGGTCTTGAACTTGGAGCTGATGATTATGTGACGAAGCCTTTTTCTCCACTTGCCCTGATGGCGAGGATCCGGGCGGTCACCCGGCGCTACCAGGGTCAAGGGGAGAAGAACAGTACTGCCACTCCGGATGAGGCCGCATCCGATTTCCGGATCAGTAAGGAAACCCGTGAAGTTTTCCTGAAAGGTGTGCCCCTTACGAATTTGACGCCGAAAGAGTTTGAACTTCTTTATTATCTTTCCCAGCATCCCCGGCAGGTGTTTTCGAGGGAGCAGCTCCTTGAGCGGGTATGGGGTTATGATTTCTACGGGGACGAGCGGACGGTGGATGTCCATATCAAACGGCTCCGGAACAAGATCGGAAGCAAGGACAAGCCGTATCTTCATACGGTGTGGGGCGTAGGGTATAAGTTTGATGAGGCGGCGGCCGGGGATGAAGTTTAGGTATCTGTATCAGCTGCTGCTCAGTCATACGAGCGTCCTCATCATCGCCTTCATGATCCTCGGCCTTCTGTTTTCCCATTATGTCGAGAACCTGGTGTATGAAAATAAGGTGACGGAGCTGCGGACGTATGGGGATAAAATTTTATCAGATCTTGAGCGGCCAAGTCCACGGCGGCCCCTGTATCTGGACGAATACAGCAACCTGCTGCACGCCCGGAACATTGATGTGATCACCTTCAATCGCGAGGGGGAAGTATCGTTTTCAAGTGGAGGGGTGTATCCGCGTATCGAGCTCTCGAAAGCAGAATGGCAACAAATCGAGAGGGGAGAAACCGTTCCATTGAAAAAGGATTTCGGACGCTTTGATCAGGCGGTGTCACTCGTCATCATGCCCCGGGTGGTCAATGAACAGCTGACAGGCGGACTGATCCTGATTTCCCCGATCAGCGGTTCAAGGGAAATGCTGAGTGAAATCAATCATTATTTGCTGTATATCGTCCTGCTGGCACTCGCCATCTCCGTTCTTGTCAGCTTGTTCCTATCGAAGCTCCATGTGAAACGGATTCAACGGATGAGGGATGCTACGTCCAAGGTATCGTCGGGAGATTACGATGTTCATGTCCCGAGCTCCAACTTCGATGAAATCGGCGATTTGGCCGAAGATTTTAATAGAATGGTGACGAAACTCCGGGCATCGAAAGAAGAAATCGACGCCCTTGAGAACCGGAGACGGCAGTTCATGGCCGATGTGTCCCATGAACTGAGAACGCCCCTGACGACGATCCGCGGTGTCATGGAAGGGATCCGGAACGACATGATCCCTGAGGAACAGAAAGAGAAAAGCTTTGGTCTTGTCAGTCAGGAAACGAAGCGGCTCATCCGCCTCGTGAACGAGAATCTTGATTATGAAAAAATCCGGTCCAATCAGGTGGTCCTTTCGAAAGTTACCCTGCCGCTGCTCGATATTTTCGAAGTCATCAAGGATCAGCTCGATCTGCAGGCAGAGGAAAAAGGCAACACCATCACGGTTCTGGCAGACGAAGGTGCAGTGGTGCATGCCGACTATGACCGCCTTGTCCAAATCCTGATCAACATCACAAAAAACAGCATCCAGTTCACCACGGGGGGGACGATCACACTGAGTGGATCTTCTTCCGGAAACGAAACGGTCATTGAAATCCAAGACACCGGAATCGGCATGGACCCCGGGGAAATCAAATCCATTTGGCGCCGTTTTTATAAAGCGGACCTGTCCCGGACGAATAATCCATACGGTGAATTTGGCATCGGGCTCTCCATTGTGAAGCAATTGGTTCTGATGCATGAAGGGTCGATCGATGTGTTCAGTGAGAAGGGTGAGGGGACGAGGTTTGTGATCCGGCTGCCGCTTTGACGTGGCGGTAAAGCCATGGGGACAGGTACTTTGGCCTTTTTTAGACGAGGTACCTGTCCCCGTTTTTTTCATCAGCCACTACGGCTTGATCCCAAGGTATCTTTCTATATGCTCGACCCTTTCAAGGAGTCGCTGCACTTTTCGATTCAATTGGGAATAATGTGCTTCGATCATGTGCACATGGGTATCATACCCTCCTGTATATTGTCTGTAATAAGGATGGCACCTGGGGTCAGGTGGATAGACAACATGATTCCCCGGTGGTCGGCAATGGAACATACGGTCACTCTCCCATTTCATTGGTCTATTCGGACGTTGAGATACTATATGCCTTCATCTGTCTGTTCGTTCGCTGTCACCCTGGATATGATCTTTAAAAAGGTCGATGAACAGGGTGCCATTGCTGTTGATCACGGCATAATAGATGTCGTTCAATCTGATTCCTCTTTTGTTCGCTTCACTCTCCAGCCATTGGAATGTGTAGGGGGGAGTCAGGTTTTCCGAAATGACTTTGCCCTCCATCATTAATTCGATGGGAATGGAAGCAGAGGGGGCAGGATCCATCTTCATGTCCGCCTTTGAGAGTGGCAGGAAACGGTTTTTCTTTTTGATGGACAGGATCCCGCTCACTTCTAACAGGGCATATTCCACCTCGTTTATATCAAACACGCCAAGTTCCCGGAGATGCTGATTCAAGTCATCCATCGTAAACTTTGATTTCTTCATATTCTCATCCAGAATCTTCCCCTCTTCCATCAGGATCGTGGGACGGCCGGATACCCATCGTCTGAATAGCCGGTTTTTCGAAGAGATGATCAACAATAGATAAAATAATAGGACAAGCACCAAAAACGAAATAAGGGTATGTGAAAAATTGAGCCCTGTATCAAAGCCCATATTGGCAATGAAGGAACCCACTGTGATCGACAGGGCGAAGCTGTAGTGATTTTTATGTGAGTTGATATGTTTCCCGATGACTAACGTGACCATAATCATCAAAAGAAAACTGATGATCGTCCGTCCGATTGGTATTAAGACTCCATCCATAGGGTATCTCCTTATATAAAGCATTCATTTCCATTATGGACAAAGGATAGGGAAAGAAGACGAGTGCACAAAATCCTGTCCAATAAAAATAAAACACAAGTCTTTCATTTCAGTTATAATAGAATCTAAAGTGTGATTTTTTTTAATCTTTTAAAATTACTGAAAGTAGGGAAGAGATACCGATGAATCACTTTGAGCTATTGACCGGTCTGCTTCTTAACCTCCTTGCCATATTGATCATCATATTACTGATAAGCTTTCATTACCTTTCCCGAAATAAAGTACATAAGCTTCACATCAAACCGCTGTCGATTTATTTAGCCAGTTCCCTTCTACTGTTACTCAGCCTTGCGTTGAGTGTCCGATTGGAAGATGGATTTATGTATGACCTGCGGTTCATCCCGTTTCTGCTCGGAGGGATATACGGCGGGAACCGGGTACTGCCCTGGCTCGCTCTAACCATGATCGCGGTACGTGCCCCGATGATGGGACCTGGATTATGGGTGACCGTGGTCATGGCGGTTCTCTTCACGCTGCTCGTCCTGTATATGCGTCCGAGATGGGAGGGGAAAACGTGGATGACGAGGGTGTACTGGTATACGCTCTTTGCGTTCGGATACTCGGTCCTCTCGTTATGGATCCCGTCCCTGATTTTTCATTTCACGTATGAAAATTCATTCTTGATCTATTCGGCTGTCCTGACTGCATCGACGTTCTTCGTCTTTTACCTGTGTGAAATCATCCGGACCATCTATATTCTTCAGCTGGAAGCGATCAAATACGAGAAGATGCAGGTGGTCAGTCACCTGGCCGCGAGCATGAGTCACGAAGTGCGGAATCCGCTCACCACGGTAAAGGGATTCCTTCAGCTGATTCATGAAGATCCAACCAACGTCAGCACAAATAGCGAGCTGTCGAAGGTCGCCGTCAGGGAAATCGACCGGGCCACAGAGGTGATCAATCAATACTTGGACTTTGCCCGTCCTCACCCAGAGGTTGAAGTGGAAGTGGAGATCCGGGATGAAATGAACCGGTCCAAGGAAATCATCATGCCCCTGGCGGTGAAAAAAGGAATCATCCTGAAGGTGAACATCCTTCATCATCACTCCATCAAAGGGGATCCCAACAAGCTTCAACAGATTCTCATCAATATCATGAAAAATGGTCTCGAAGCAATGGAAACAGGGGGGACGCTCCGTATCTTCAGCTACCAGGACAACGATAAAGTATTCATCGTCATCAACGATACGGGAATCGGCATGACCAAAGAACAACTCATGCGCCTCGGCGAACCCTACTTCTCCATGAAAGGCAAAAACGGGACGGGCCTCGGCATGATGACCGCATATCAACTCACAGAAGGCATGAAAGGCACCATCAACGTCCAAAGCAAACCCGGCAAAGGAACCTCCGTCATCCTCTCCTTCCCCATCTACAAAGATGAAGAAGGAGAAGGGACTCTGGCTACCCCGGCCCACACAACCAAGGTCCGTCCCTCACTGCGATAGGGACGGACCTTTGTTTTGGTTTGAAGGGCGAGGGACGGACCTCTGTTTTCAGCCCATTTCCGGGGTGAAACCCACTGGTTTGGGGATTTTGGATGGATTTTCAGAGGTCCGTCCCTCGCGATTTGAAACTTTTTACATGTCCGGGCGTATAGATAAGTAAGAGTAATCGAGAAAGGAATGAATCGTGTTGGATGGTATTTTCTTGATCCTCCTATTAGCGGCAATCGGCTGTGCCATCGTGGGGACGGTCTTTCTTGCCAATAAAGCACTGGGTCAATACATGCACAACCGTAAAGGGATTGATCAACAGTCAGCGATCGTCACTTGTCCGAATTGCGGGGCGAAGAATGAGCGTCAGATGAACGGGCAGCATTGCAAGGAGTGTTATGAGGCGTTTTAGGATTCATGAATTGAGACGAGCTACGAAATAGAAAGGAGGGGTATAAATGATTTGGTTATTCATACTGATTCCCATAATTCTTGTCGCAGGCATTGCAATTTATTTGGAGAAAAAGTCAGGTATGACACCTCCTGATCTAACGGAGCAAGCTATGAAAATCGATGAAGCGGATAAGAATAACAATGTGTATAAGAACTCGGGTGGTTCATAAAGAAGGTTCAGTAGCTATGCATCCTGGCCATTTTTTTGAGGAATATAATAAAGAAAATTCGACACGGCGAAATGAATAAGGGAGAAAGCGGCATGATTTTCTTATTTCCCGCATGAAAAATCTGAATCCCGCATGATTCTTTCAAATCCCGCATGATAATAGGCCAAACTGGCATGATGACCCGGAAAAGGGGGGCGACACGAATTGACTGCCCTAAGGGACGGACCTCAATTTTTTGTTCATTTTATGGGTTAAACCCAATATAATCGGGCTTTTTATTGAAATGTTAGAGGTCCGTCCCTCTCGCCGAACGGCCGTTTCTTCTGTAAAATAAGCAGATAGACGAATGGAAGGAAGTGAGCCAAATTGATTAAGTACGAATGTCTTCATCATGTGAGTTTGAATGTGACGGATCTTGAGAAAGCGAAGGAGTTTTACGGAGAGATCTTATGTTTAAAGGAAATTCCGCGTCCGGATTTTGGTTTTCCCGGAGCCTGGTATGACATTGAGGGCCAGCAGCTTCATTTGATCGCGGACGCTTCTTCCCAGACCATCCGGAAGGACAAGCATTTATCCAGTCGCGAAGGTCATTTTGCCCTCAGAGTGGAGAACTACCATGACACGCTTCAATGGTTAAAGGAAAAAGATGTAGAAACCTTAGAGAAACCCCACTCCAAAAGCGGCTTTGCTCAGATCTACTGTGCAGACCCGGATGGAAATCTGATTGAATTGAATGTGGATCAAAAAGAGCTGTAAATGAAATCAACAGGAGCATTTCCTTCCTCATGAGGGATCTCTTGTTGGTTTCTTTTTTGTGCCAAGATTCTGATCATCCACTCACCATTCAAATTTGCCATTCGTTTCATTGAATGTTCTTTCGGCCTTTATCAAATACTGATTAAATAGCAGATCAATCCAAAAGGGTGGTTTAGTTGAACGAACAATGCAAGAGCACGACGAAGATTAGCAATTGGTGTGTGGTGAGCATGGCATCGATACCTTTGGTGATGACCTTGGGGAATTCCATGCTGATTCCTGTACTGCCGATTTTTGAAAAAGAGGTGGGGATCACTTCTTTTCAGACCAGTATGATTATTACAAGTTACTCGATTGCGTCGATCTTTCTGATTCCAGTGGCTGGATATTTGTCGGATCGCTTCGGCAGGAAGGTAGTCATCCTGCCGAGTTTGCTGATTGCGTTAATTGGGGGATTGGTCGCAGGCTATGCCTCCTGGAAGATGGACGATCCTTTCACGTGGATCATTATCGGCCGTGTCCTCCAGGGAATCGGGGCAGCCGGGGCGGCTCCGATCATCCTGCCACTGGTGGGTGATTTGTATAAGGATGATGATGAAAAGACGAGTTCCTGTCTTGGGTTGATCGAGACGTCCAACACATTCGGTAAGGTGTTGAGTCCCATATTAGGGGCTTTATTTGCTGCGTATTTATGGTATCTTCCGTTTTTCTCTATTTCTGTATTCAGTCTCATTTCGATCGTCCTTGTTCTCTTTTTCATTAAAGTTCCCAAGAAGAAGGAAGAACCCGTTGCCCTTTCAGCCTTCATCCAGAGTACGAAGAAAATTTTCAAACAGGAGGGGAAATGGATCTTTACTGTCTTTCTTGTCGGAATTTACATTATGCTCGTCCTGTTTGCCATCCTGTTCTTCCTGTCGGATTCACTGGAGAAAACCCATGGACTGTATGGAGTGAAAAAAGGCTTTGTGCTCGCCATTCCGTTACTGGCCCTTTGCATTTCTTCCTTTATCACCGGGAGGAAAATCAAGGGTGAGTTAAAGGTCATGAAGGTAATCATGACGGTAAGTTTGATCCTGATGAGCATCAGTGTCGCCTTGATCGGGTTTGTCGATCAGCGACTGGTTCTTCTCCTCGCTGTCTCAAGCTTCCTGGGTCTCTCGATCGGTGCACTCCTGCCGACGATGGACGCGTTGATCACCGAAAACATCGAGAAAGAAGAGAGGGGGACGATCTCCTCCTTCTATAGTTCATCCCGTTTCATCGGGGTGGCTGCCGGTCCGCCGTTGATGGCCGTATTGATGAAATCCCTCCTGAATATTAGTCTCATTGGAGCGGGTGTCCTTGGTATCCTGATGTTTCTGCTTGTGTTGATTTTTATCAAGCCTGAAAAGTCTTCTGCATCAACGGAAAAAGGAGGTAAATAATGAAGCATTTGGATAGAGGACATGGAGAAGTGATGGAGGGGAAAGAACTGGAAGGTGCTTTAGGATATTTGCTCGAACACTTTGATGATATCGCAATAACTGCTGACGGCAACCCGCATTAACAATTCGAAAAATCATTAAAGGTACTTTCCCCACGAACTCACATGTTCAAGAATAATAAAAAAAGATTCTCAGGTTGAATAAATATCAGACCTGAGAATCTTTTGATTTCATGGATTACTCACAATGTTCATTTTTGTTTTTATGAAGCGGGGGAGGAATCAGCCATCCCTTTTCTTTGTTGAGCTTCAAGACTTTGGCCCCCAACTGGGCTTTTTGCATATGAAATTGGCCGAACATCATGGCAACATCTTCACGGATGCTTTGTCCCATGACCGTGCTGCATGCCACTAAGCCTGAAGCAATATTCGCAGACATTCCTGCTGCAATGGATGGATCCGGCATCCTGGCACCTGTCGGGATATCATCCAGGCAAGCCTGTGGAGGCTCAGGCGGAGTGGGAGGAAGTCCGATCCCATTTTCCTTTAACAGTTTCTCCACTTGTTTGATTTCTTCCTGACCGCCTTCGATGCTGTCTTTCAGTAATTTCTTCAGATCATCATCCCCAGCGTGATTAAGCTGCATTTGATACCCAGCCACAGTGGCTTTAGCGGTCAATAAATAGTTCCACGTTCCAAATACTTCACCATAATGCAATGGTTCTTCTTGTGGATTTCCACTTAAAATACCCATCATCATCCTCCTGATAGTCATATTTGTGTGCCACCTTTCGAAAACGATTGTACGAGCACAAGGAATAATTTTCCCAACGCGGTTTGAAAGTATGTAATCATTGAAAATTTAAAAAGACCCCATTTCCACATACCCGTCATGGGAAAAGATCCTTCTGCATAACAATAGAAAGATATTGTCAAATCAGGAGGGAGTCTCTTGCATCAACATTATAAAGTGTATCATCCATACGTCAGTCCCTTTGATCCTTGCACGCCGATCACGAAGAAGGTGTATTCGACCCCGCCTAATCTCTATATGGGATTTCAGCCAGCGAATCTCGAGCAGTTCACCCCACGGGAGGCACTGCGGACCGGGACGCTCTGGAAGGCGTTCTACGATCCTTACTATAGCCCTTATGAACTGAATGGGGATGGTGACTCATGATGAAGCAGCTTCCGGCGCATTATTACGAAGTGATGGAGGAACTGCAGGCCGTTGATTTCGTCATCGTCGAACTGACACTGTACTTAGATACTCATCCTGAAGATTACGAGGCCATCAAACAGTACAACGAGTACGTAAGAATGAGGAAAAAAATCAAAAAGAAATTCGAAAAGGAATTCGGTCCCCTGACCGGGTTCGGATACAGCTACTCAAACTATCCGTGGGACTGGAAAGATGCCCCTTGGCCATGGCAGGTCTAACGCGGAATAAAGGAGAGGATCGACACTATGTGGGTTTATGAAAAAAAACTTCAATATCCTGTACGGGTCAGTACATGTAATCCGAAGCTTGCGAAATTTCTGATCGAACAATACGGCGGCGCCGACGGAGAGCTCGCGGCAGCCCTGAGATACTTAAATCAGCGCTATACGATCCCCGATAAGGTCATCGGCTTATTGACCGACATCGGGACCGAAGAATTCGCCCATTTAGAAATGATCGCCACCATGGTGTATAAACTCGTGAAAGACGCGACTCCGCAGCAAATGAAAGACGCAGGGCTTGATGCGAACTATGTCAATCATGACAATGCCATTTTTTATCAAAACGCGTCCGGAGTCCCCTTTACCGCCTCCTACATCCAGGCAAAAGGTGACCCGATCGCCGACCTCTATGAAGACATCGCCGCCGAAGAAAAAGCAAGAGCCACGTATCAATGGATCATCAATATGAGCGATGACCCCGACCTCAATGACGGACTGCGTTTCTTGCGGGAACGGGAAATCATCCATTCCCAACGTTTCCGGGAAGCGGTGGAGATCTTGAAAGATGAGCGGGATCGGAAAGTGATTTTTTAAATGAGGGAAAAACCAACAGGGGTACGCTCCCGTTGGTTTTTTTATGGTATGATTACAAAAAATGGATAATGTAAAATGATTCACTCATCATCCATTTGTTACATGCAGGAAAGGATGAACGATCATTTTAGAAACTGTATTTGGAATCATCATTGTTCTTTTTATATTGGGACTTTGTTTTTTAATGATTTATTGGGGTTTGAAGGCTATATATAAACGCTCGAAATTAAATGGAACTCATGAGGAAGAGATGAAAAGGGAGATAGAATCCTTGAAAGGGAGGGTGGCGTTCCTTGAGAAGGAAATAGCCAAGAAATAAGTGCACCCCTGATCATGAAGTAAGCATTTTGCCGAAACAACCTATCGGGTAATGGGTATAATTGACAGAATTTTCAAATCTGGTATATTGGTAATGATTAGCAGGAATCATTACTGGAGGTACAAGATGAAACAACTCAAACAATCCGGCCTTGAAGCCGTTCTCATTATCATCGGAATCATTCTCGTCAGTGCCACATCCGGCCTGTTCACAACTCAGGCGTTTTCCCTCGTTACATACGGAAAGGAATTGATGGAGGTATGCAAGGAGCTAGTCGAGCCTCACCATCTGGTCTATACGAACCCCGTCTCGCATATCGAACGTCCGCTATTTCCCATCATCCTGAAAGCTTTCCTGAGCAGTGCACGTATCTTTTTCCTGGCACTGGGTTTGGCGTTAACATGTTCTGTCTTACTGATGATCCTCTATTTTTCTGTGGGGAAAAGGGCTCGGAAAGGGGTGGAAGGTGTCGCTTTCTTTATCGCCTCCCTGCCGGATATTTTTGTGATCGGATTTCTTCAACTATCGGTCATCTGGTTCTTTAAACAATCCGGTATTCTGCTCCTCGATATCGCATCCCTAGGCGAAAATCAGGTCATCCTGTTCCCGGCGATCACGCTCTCGATCCTGCCGACGTTCTTTTTTCTGGGATCGATGGTGTCTTTTTTGAAGGAAGAAGAGGGGCTTCCCTATGTGGAGCTTGCGAAGGGAAAGGGTCTTGGCCGATTCCGGATCATGTTCATCCATATGATGCGGAATGTGCTCGTCAGTCTGACCTATCACGGCAAGCAAATCATCTGGATGATGCTGTCGAATCTATTAATCCTGGAATACTTATTCAATGTGTTCGGGGTCACGTCGTTTCTCTTTTCCTATAACACACCTGCGATCTTCGCGGTTACGTCGATCATGCTATTCGTTCCCCTCTATCTCCTTTTAAAATTGATGCAGTTTGTGATCTCGAGAAAAATAGGAAGGGAGATGAGTCTATGAGAAAGTGGAATCGGCATCACGTCACCATTAGCATCTGTTTATTGTTCATCGTTGTGCTCGTCGGGTGGAGTATGGTCTTTTATCTGACGGATGCCAAAATCCCGAATACATATATCCTCTACGATGATGAGGCAAATATCATCGGCGACGCTCCGTTCCCTCCTTCAGCCGACTTTCCGTTCGGGACGGACCGGGAAGGGGATCACTTGTTTTACAAAGTATTGGAGGGGGCGCAGTATACCATTGGCGCCGCCATCCTGATTTCCCTTCTCAGCTTCATCCTGTCCTTTGCCATCGGGGTGATGGGAGGGTTTACGACATCCCGGGCGAAGAAGTGGACGCAATCGATTTTCACGTCCTTCTATTTCATCCCGCAATCGATCATCGCTTTCAATATGCTATATCCCTTGCTATGGGAACCGATGCAAGGGTTCGAAACGAGTTTCACCGAACGGGTCATTTGGCAGTCCATCGCCCTGGCCGTGATCATGGCTCCGACAACGGCGATTCTCCTATCCAACGAAACACGGCAGATTCTCGACAAAGAGTTCGTGACGTGTGCCCGGGTCCTTGGCGGAAGCAAGACTTTCCTGTTCAAGAACCATGTGCTTCCACACTTGAAGCCGCGGCTCTTTATCATTTTTCCTAAAATCATGATCCAGGCGCTTCTCATCATCGCCCACCTCGGATTCTTCGACCTGTACTTCGGTGGGACCGATGTGTGCTACGGCCCCATGTGCCCGCCGCCGCAGCCCTTCGTCCAGGAATGGGCGAGCATCATGTCCATGAGCTTTGTCGAATTGACCAACGCCTGGTGGATCTTTATGATCCCGATGTTCTTCTTCGCCTTGACGATTCTGTCATTGACGGGGATTGCGCGGGGACTCGAGGGATTGTTGGAGGAGGATGAGGTGAGGGCGGGTTCGATTGAGAAGAAGAAGGCTGAACGTAAGGAGAACGGGGCTTTGATGGAGAGTGATTTTAAATTGGTGGATCGGGAGTTATAAATTGTATTGGAAAAGGGTTGCTATTAATAAAAAACGTCTACAGTTTTTAACCAGTCTTGATACCAGCCATGCAATCGATGCCTTAACCACGTATCTTAAGGAAAGTGTTTGTATGTGGAACGATCACTGAGGCTTGGTTTAATGAGCAATTTCATTAATAGGCGTCTGTAATGAGCTGCCCCTCTTCTAAAAGAAAAGGAGTGACCACAGTGAAAACCACCATCCGCATTCTATCCATCACCCTGACGATCATCACCCTCGGAGCCTTCATCAGCCTCTTCCAAAACGGGATCCATTTAAGCCTCTCATCTTTCTGGAAGAACTTCATCCAGCTCATCAGTGCGCTCACCCATCCGGCATCGATGAGCTTCCAGACTGAGTCGCTCACCCGTAATGCAACGTATGATGTCTTTCCAGATTTCTTAGGGTTTTACTCCTACACGTTGACCATTCTGTTCCTTGGCTTTCTACTTTCGTTGGGGCTTGCCATTCTCTTGATTCTGATTACATTCCAGCTTTCCTTGAAAAAGAGGCGCGTGTTGATAGGGACCTCGACGATCCTTGAATCAGTGCCGGATGTGTTCGTCATTGTGCTCGCCCAGATGTTCTTTGTATTTTTATTTAAAAAGACCGGGATATTGGTCTTCGAGGTGGTGGGCGGGGCGGATCGGCCATATGCCTTGCCGCTCCTTACATACAGCATCCTGCCGACGATTTTCCTTTACCGGACGCTGATCCTTATTTTCGAGGAGGAATTGATGAAGCCTTACGTGGAGCTTGCGACGGGGAAAGGGCTCTCTGGTCTGCACGTTTTGATGAAGCATGTGTTCCGCAACAGCGTGGTCAGTTTGATCAATCATTCGAAAATGATCATTTCGTTCATGCTCTCCAATTTGATTATGCTGGAGATTCTCTTTAATACATACGGTCTTACCTGGTTTGTCATTAATCACCCAAGTTACGAAATTGCCACCATGAGTGTCCTCCTCATGTTCATTCCCCTATTTTTGCTTGAGGAATTAGTCAAAAAAGTGAAAAAGAAGGTGGTGGGAGGATGATGGCTTTATGGAAAAACAGGCTCTTTATGACGGGCTTTTTATTCATCTTCCTTACGCTGATGGGGAGTTTGATGTATGGATGGTTCTTCGATAATCACATTCCGGTGGCTGAGCTCCGATTAACGGAAGATGGTGTGAAAAGCCCGCCTTATTCCCCATGGGAGTACCCGCCATTTGGGACGAATAACCTCGCTCAAAGCATGTTCCATATTCTCCTGATTGGAGCGAAGTATACCCTTGGTGTTGCTTTTCTGATTGCGGCGTTGCGATTTGTGATTTCATCTGTATGGGGAACACTGTCCGAGCTCTATCTCCCGAAGCTGAACGGCCGGATCCGTCCGTTCCTTGAAGCGTTCTACTATTATCCAGTCACTCTTATTGCGTATCTTATGCTGTACTGGGTCCTGTTTACAGATGGGATGTTTAACGGCACAGATTCTGAATTCACCTATGGTTTTGGAACAAGGGTCATCATCGAAATCCTCGTCCTGACGTTTGCTGCCGTTCCCATCACATCCCTGACCATTTCAAAGGAAGTCAATCTGATACTGAAGAAAGAATTCATGGACAGTGTTCAGATCCTGGGGGGCACCCGCCGGCATATCCTCGTCAAGCATATCCTGCCGTTTTTGAAGCCCCAGCTTGTAATCATTTTTCTCAGGGAGATGATCCAGGTCCTGATCCTTCTCGCTCATCTAGGGATCTTGGGCATCTTTTTCGGCGGGGGGATGATGAAGGAAGACCTCTTTAAAAATATGGTCTTCGTCTCCCTTTCCAATGAGTGGTCCGGAATCATCGGCAATAACTTCCGCTTTTTGTTTACGACTTACTGGTGGATCGCGATTTGCCCGATTTTTTTACTGACGTTGACGGTATTGGCTTTCAAGATGATGCTTGAGGGGTATAAGGATGGGCTCCGGATAGCAGAGAAATCGATATCGAAACAGGGAATCGAACAAACAGAACCTCTGAAGGAAGAGGAACGGTTTGAGCGAGTCAGAAAAACGGTTTAGTGTCCCCTTGTGAAATTTGTCATGCCAATGCTCCTCCTTTCATACTCTTAAAAAAGGAAAGGGGCTGCTCCCATGATACTTTCAATTCTTTTCTACCTGATGAAAAAATACAGGCAGAAGCCGGTACAGGTCCTTACCTTGGAAAGCTTCCTTCAGGCCAGTTGGGAAGAAGAAACTTCGGGTCGACGCGTTCAATGACTAGTTAGACGATGGGCATGATCCCCGGAGATGGTGATGACTGCGCGGGATAATGCATTAACAATAATCTCCTAACCCGTCACACCCAACTTTCTGCTATATTTATAGTACAATGAAGGAAAACGGTTGAGGGTAGGGGAGATGGATCATGACATTGAAAAAGATGAAAAGCATCTTGTTTATGCTACTCGGGTTTATAGCCTTGGTATGCGGTGTTGCCGGAACAGTCCTGCCCGTTCTGCCGGGTGGCCCGTTTTACCTGCTGGCGGTTTATTTCTTTTCCAAGAGCTCGAAGCGAGTGGATGCCTGGTTTAAAAACACGTACATCTACAAAAAATATGTGGTCCCCTTTCTTGAAAAAAAGGGAATGACCCTGAAAGAAAAAATCAAGATCAATCTGACCGCAGACTTCTTTATCCTGCTGTCCGTCCTGTACGTCGACATTCTCCTTGTCCGGATCATCCTCATCGGAATCGCATTATATAAACATTATTATTTTATCAAGAAGATCAAGACGATCCCTCCGCAGTCATATCAAGTGGAGGAGAGCCAGTGATCTGCGGGCTTTAGTCAACATGAAGAGATATCAATTAAAACGTGATTTCAGGGGAGTCAAAAAAGGCTCCTGTTTCTATTTGGTCGTTGAATCCGAATATATCGGCATCAAGGAATATGTGGTACGAACGCAGGATTTCTCAAGGAGAATGATCATCTCTGAGAGGGAGATGGAGAAGTATTTTAGAAGGATGATATAAAGTGCCCGTCGATTGTGACGAGGCTTTTTTTTTGAAGAAATAAAGATTATTCGACAAATCGGCATGATTATGGTCGGAAACGGCATGAAAAATAGGAATCCCGCATGATTATTCTGTTGGTCGCACGATTTCTTCCTATCCCGCATGATTGTGTGTAAAACCGGCATGATTAATGAGGGATGGTCATTTTCCCTATACGATTCAACTCCATGTCCGGCCACTTTCCCCCCATCCGCCATCTATATGTATTCCATCAGGAAAAAAAGGAACGCTGAATAGGGAGGTCCGTCCCTCGTAATTTTGAAAGAGCAATCCAAGAAACAATTGTATGATCTGGAATGTTCTGTAATAATGGAAGCGGGCACTGCCCGGAGAAAGCCTGCCCGAGGAGACTCGCCAGGTTTTTATTTTTGGTTAAAATTGTAAATAATAAAACTTTTATCATTTGAGCAGCGTCTAATGAATGATACATAAAAGCAGGTGAATTTTCTAAAATGGAAGAGCGGACGAAATACGAGAAAGACCGACTACTTGAGGAAGCCATGACTCAGTATGGAAATGATGTCTATTATGTTGTTTATTCCTATGTGAAAGAACATAGCCTGGCGGAGGATCTGACACAGGAGGTCTTCATCAAGTTTTATCAAAAGATGGATACGTTCAGGGAAGATTCCTCCCTGAAGACATGGATCATCTCTGTCGCCATTAACCATTGCAAGGATTATTTAAGGAGATGGGATACGAAGATGGTCAGTATCTCCAACAAGATCAACGATTTGGTGAAAGGGAAGATGGGGGCACCGGAACAAACTGTGATCAAAAATGAACAGAATTCAGAGTTGATCCAAAGCGTCCTGGCCCTGCCACTCAAATATCGGGAAGTCATCTTTCTATACTATTTTGAGGAAATGAAGGTAGCCGAGATCGGTGAGAGTCTCGACATCAATACGAATACCGTGAAGACAAGACTGACAAGAGGCAAGGCTCTGCTCGGTTCCACAATTAAACGAAGTGAGGTGTACAAGAATGGATGAATTGAAATCATTGCGCGGGTTGATGAAAGAAGAGACCTTCAAAGGGCGTGGTTTTACGAACAAGATGAGAGAGAATATCTTGAATGAAGTCCATTCGAAGCAGACCAAGTCATTTTCTATCCATAAAAAACCGATCCTGGCACCTATTCTGTCTATGCTATTTTTCGCCGCCTGCCTTTCAATCTTTGTTTACTTCGGCGGAACACAGCTTGGGATCATCGGGAACAATGCGAGCGCTCCGTTATATGAAGCAAGCGATCGACCGGAATTCCTGGGAAGAGAGTTCAAGTTCATCACCAAAGTTCCGTTCAAAGTGGAAAATGTAAGCACGGAAGAGAAGGAAGGCCCCTACGGAAACGCACAAATCGTCACTCTCATGGGTCCGGAAAAGCAGACGATCACGATGTCATTTCAACTTCTTGAGCCTGGTTTAGATCTGACTTTATCTGAAGAATCGGTGAAGGTCGGTACTTCTAAAGGAAGCTATTCTGAAACAGAGGGCCCTTTAAAGATAAGTAGGCTGACATGGATGGAAGGCGAGGCGATATATGAAATGAAATACATGCCGGCACGGTCCGGCATCACCCTCACTAAAGACGACATGATCAAACTGGCGGAGTCCTTCCGTTAATGAAAAAGGATGATGGTTCCCTCCGCCATCATCCTTTTCCTGTTAACCCCCGTAGACCACTTTCACGATTTTACCGCTTTTGTCATACGTGACCTTTTTCCACTGACTCCCGCCGTTTGCGCTTTTATATAAGACGATCGTATAACTCCCCGACGTACTCCGGGAAGCTTCTTTCCAGGTGATGCCACCTTGGCCTCCGCCGTCTTTAATGACTTTCGTTCCGTTACTCATCATCGCCCAACTCCTTTTGTTAGTGAATACCAATATTATATGACTATCATACTATAAATCTTCTGGATAAATTTTCTTTTTATACAGGTGTGGGATGTGGAAATCGCCGGTAAAGATCCGGATAGCTATCGAAATCCAGTCGGGATATAAATATTTTAATAAAAGAGTTTCGACAAGTTGGCTTGAATATCGAAAATCCCGCATGATTATCTCTACTACGGCATGATTAATCTGACTCCCGCATGATTATCTGAGATCCTGCTTGAAGGGGAGCGAATCCCGCACGAATAAATAATAGGATTGTATAAAATGTATTCTTTTGAAATAATTGGTAGTATCATAAGCTACTTTTTTTATCAAACAGAAGCACAAGATAGCTAGATTAAACCAATTCAGAAGGAGAAATGTCCCCATGTACATCCCCTTTATCCTATGCATATCCCTGGGGCTGCTTATCATTTACTGCGGTTACTTAATCATGGTGAAGAAAAAACTCCACTTAATCGCCGGATATCAGGGTGATCAATATAAAGGTGATAAGGAGAAGCTTGCAAAGATCTTTGGCTGGTATACGATCGGGGTCGGGGTCATGACGATGCTTCTTCCGTTTGGTCTGGAATATATCGGCCTCTTTACAGGGACGGTATTCGGGGTTGTAATCAGTGTTTCAGCCATCGCCCTCAGTATTTATGTGATGGGGAATCAGATGAGGTCATGAGCCCCAGGAGCTCATCCAAATGTTCATTGAGAAGGAAGTTGATAAAATACCTCATTACCGCTGGCGTGATCCTCGTTATATGTATGTCCCTCTATTTCCCGTACCCCAATAACCGGACCATGTTCGAGCGTGTCACCTTCATGTCCTTTCCCATCAGCGATCAGGATGGATACAATCTGCTTGCCATCATTGGTTCTTTCCTATTTATCTTTGCGATGATCTTACTCGTAAAGGGAATTTCGAAATACCATGTCCGAACGGTGATCATCGTTTTATTCGCTTATACCTTATTGCCTCTTGGACTTGTGACGATTTACCAGGAAACATTTGCGAAAGGAGTTGCCGCTATTTCGTACGATGGCAAGGGGACGTGTGATTTCGAGAGTGTCAGTGAGGATGAATTAAACGGAGAATGTCAGCTGCATATCACCAACCATAGTGGTCATCCGGTGACGTTCGAGATCGAATTTCTGGATTCATATATTCCGGATAAGGCTCATCGTCTGACCTCACTCATGAATGAGGGAGGGCCTTACCGGATCACGATAGAAGCCGGGGGTGAAAAGATGGTTGAGGTTAAAGAGTTACTCGATGTGTCAGATGTCCCTAATCATGTCGACGGGGGAGGTTCCATGAACGTTCACTTCAAGATGTCGGATGGGGAACGGGAACGGGTTTTATAAACTCCACCGCCCATTAGGTTAAACAATCAATTTTTCCCAAACTTCCTATAATACGCGAACGAACCATTTGAGTGCGCATAAACTATCCTGATAGCTTATTGGAAGGAAGGTCATGTAATGTGAAGAAGAGAAATAAAAAAGACAAACTTTCGTGTCAAATCAAGCTCCCGCCACAAGGATGCCCTGATTTATTCCCACCTAACATTTGTATTAATCCTGTCATTCAATTGGAGGAATTGGGTGTCATCAGCTGTGAGGCGACCATCAGGGGAAGGGTATTGTGTGATAACGCACCAGTAGAAGGTGTACAAGTTACTCTGACCTCCAGCTTTCCGGAACTGACGTTCAGTGATCCGACCCCGGTCACGAACAGGCAGGGGGTTTTTTCGACCACGGTCACGGTCCCTCGTGGAACACCGATTACCCCTGATATCCGGATTACTGCAACAGCCACCGTATCGGATCAGACCATCAGTGATTCAATTATTGTAAGGGCGGGGTGTATACGGTGTGATAATCCTGTACTCACCTTGAATCCGATAGAGGGCCCGGTTGGATGTCAAGGGACTCAAATATCAGGACGGTTGATCTGTGATGGGCTGCCCGTTCCGAATGCAGCCGTGTTCTTTACAATCGGCAATGATTCCAACAAGGCGACCATTGCGCCAAACCCCGCCATAACGAAGGCAGACGGGACGTATACCGCCACGTTGGTGCCGTTCCTCGGAATCGATGCAACGATCACGGTGACGGCAACCGCCACTGTCGGCGGCCATCCGGTCACTTCCGAAACACGATCGGTAACGGTAGTATGTCTGCCGTGTCAAAATCCTGTCATTATCCTCGATGACCTGAATCCCGTCGTTTGTGACGGTGTCGTGACCGGACGCGTCCTTTGTGACGGTAGGCCGGTACCGGGAGTGCAAGTGAGATTAAGCAGTCCTCTCCTTGTGTTTGCTTCACCGACAGTCATTACGAATCTCAATGGAGAATTTTCAGGCAGATTCAGTGTACCACCGGGCACCACCGAACGGGTAACCACTTATACAGCAAGCGCAGAAGTAAACGGAGTTTCAGTGTTTGAAATGAATTCCGTCGAAGTCAGCTGTCCACCGTGTCAAAATCCGATCATTCAATTAGATAACCCCGGACCGATCAGTTGTAGTGCCCCGATAACCGGCCGTGTCCTTTGTGATGGTGCCCCGGTACCA
This sequence comes from Rossellomorea sp. LJF3, assembly GCF_037046045.1. NCBI lineage: Bacteria > Bacillati > Bacillota > Bacilli > Caryophanales > Bacillaceae > Rossellomorea > Rossellomorea sp. LJF3. The sequence goes on from NZ_JBANLY010000004.1 coordinate 141,870, forward strand.
GGCGTACAGGTGACATTAAGCAGTCCGCTTCTTACCTTCCAGCCCTCTGTCGTGACAACGAATATCAACGGTGAATACGCCAGTGTGGCAAGCGTTCCATTCCCGACCCCGATAACCGAAGGAGTTTCTTATACAGCAAGTGCCGTTGTAAATGGAATCCCGGTATCTAATACAAACTTTCTGCGTGCAGGATGTATCGACTGTCCGAATCCAGCCATGAATCTGATCGTGCCTCCAACAATCCAATGTGATGGTATCATCATGGGAAGAGTGGTCTGTGACGTGATGACACCGATCGCCGATGTACCGGTCTTCTTCGATGTCGTTCAATCTTCAAACAAAGTATTCATTGATCCTAATCCTGCGATTACGGGAGCAGATGGGCGGTATACGGCGACGATCATGGCCGTTGCAGGTACTGTGGAGACCGTAACCGTGACAGCCAGAGCAACCGTTGGCGGGATCCCGATCAGTGCAGGGCCGTTCAGCGTCAGCATCAATTGTCCTCCACCACCGGCATGTACGTGCAAATTCAAGCTCGATACTCAAGGGGGAGCACAGCCTGGTGCCCAAATCAGGGTGACCCGATTTGGAAGTATTGTCACGGATTATACCGGAACGTTGAACGTGACCATCAACGAATGCGGTGCTTCTGAAGGCGGTCCGTGTAATCCGGCAGTGGATAATTTCAACTTTGTCTTCAATGCAAGTAACGGGGATAACTTCCAGTTCACCCAGGGCAGAAGAACGATGATAGCATGCGAAAATAATTTCACGGTGGCCATCGTAGTAGGACTGATCAATGGTAAGGTCAATAACGGTCCTTCCCGGACATTCAATGTGCAAATCAGAGCGACACTCAACAATATCACAGGTGAGATCACTTACGAAATCTTTGCGGCTGATGGGACGATCACCACTTTCGAGACACTCGTTCCGTTTACGGCAGCGGGAAGTCCTCAGTCATTTATCACGGATTGCTAAAGACTTTTATAAAAAAGCGAACAAAAGCAGCGGGATGATTCTTGCTGCTTTTTTTTCGAAAAATCGTATTCAAACGGTCACCACAAATCTTGGCACCATGGCGGCGGGCACGCAGGAAATGATGGCAAGCATCCAGGAAATTGCCTCTCTTTCCGAAGAAGCAGCCGCCGGAGTGGAGAAAACTTCCGCATCGATTCAGCAAACAAGCAGCTCGGAACAATTGGCGAAACTGGCACAGGAATTAAACGGTCTCGTCCGGAAGGTTCAAGTGTAAAAGATTGATAGTCAAAGCCACAGAGGGTGGATCCTCTGTGGCTTTGTTTTTACCAGTGTTCACGATCTTCTAAAAGTGATAAAATGGAAATGAATCCCAAAGTGTATTGCGCTGAAAAGGAGTCTCTTCATGTTTAAAAAAAGCGTTCGATTTCCCCTGGGCTATTTTGTTGGTAAGATCCTCTACCAATTCATCAAAAATGAAGAGATCAGGTGGATAGAAAATATCAGTATCAGCTTCTGTATATTTTTCTTTATGTTGTTGTTTCATTGGGCAGATAAGCCGTATAAATGGAAAAGAAAACAACATTGAGTGGAATACCATACTGAGGAAGATGAAGGGAATGTGACGAGGCAAGCTGAGTAAGTAGTAAACAAGTGATGTTAGCCGCATTAACGCTCCACCCTGTTTTCAAGATTGAAGACCCGCTTATCCATATCAGTCATTCTTGTATTCGTATAGTGAAATTCAGATTCTATGCTCTGCCTCGTCACCTTTAGCATCGCAATGACATCTTCGGTTTGTGATGCTTCTATCCGGTTCACAGTTTCCTTGATTTCCTTCACATCATCTTGAGTTGTCTTTAAATCGGAACGAATGTTGCGGACATCAATTTGAGTTTCTTTCAAATCGGAACTAATCTTGCGGACATCAGCTTGAGTTTCTTTCAAATCAGAACTAATCTTGCGAACATCAGCTTGTGTTTCTTTCAAATCAGAACTAATGCTACGGACATCAGCTTGAGTCGTTTGCAGCTCACTTCGAAACTCTTTCATTTCTCCTTTTAAATCCAATAATATTTCAAGTATTTGCTTTTCCATTTTATCACCTCCTTCACTTCATTATAAAATATAGGCATCGGACAATCTACCTTAAACCAATTCCTTTTTTAAAAGAAGATAAAGGGACGATAAGAACCGCCCCTTTTTTGATCCTTATTCTCGCATGGATCCTGCTTCCCGTGAAGTCATAGCTCCCTGGCCTGCAGCGACATCTTTTTGGATTTGTTTTTTCACCTGCTGAGGGTCCGTCCCTGATGTAGTGGCTTTCATATTTGTTTGATTAAGCTTTTTCATAAACAGATCACCTCCCTTAGCTATTAGTATGAGCGGAGCTACCATGGGATATGAAAAATGTTCCCTTGTCCAGAAAAAGGAAGAGAGCTATAATAAAATAGAATCTTAACTAATAAAGGAGGGAATATCATGCATACGTTCACTGTAGACATCAAAAAATATCGACTATTAATGATGTCTATTATTGGAATTTCAGCCGTCCTCGGGACACGTCTGTCCTTTTTAGCTGATTTTTCATAGTGTGAACGAGTATATGATTTCCTGTAACAGCGAAAGCCATGGGGAATGATTCCCTGTGGCTTTTTTGATTTCATGGAGCGATGGCGGCTGGGGAGCGACCAGCCATTCAGCAGCTGAAAATCCTGCTGGTGTTCGAGCCGCCTGCGCTTTTTAATCCAGCTCCGGCGGCTAAAGGCCCGAGGTCATAAGAAGAACAGGCCCAAAAGGCAAAAAACGCCTTTCCGCCCTGTTCATCTTATGCTTGTCGCCTTTGCTCAAGCCGCCTGAGCTTTTTAAATGAGAGGACGAAACGAAATGATGAACATATTAAAAACAAAAAACAATATCTATTTACTATACTTTTATCTCTTTTTTGCCCAGCTGTTTTTCGACCGGGCACTATGGGTCATCTATCTTGGCGACAAGGGGATGACATTGGGTGAGATCGGGGTCCTTGAGGCGCTTCTCCATTTGGCCATTGTGTTATTCGAGGTACCGACGGGTATGATCGCTGATTTGTACGGGAGGAAGGTCAGCCTCGTGATCGGGAATCTGTTCAGTCTCCTTTACGGATTGTTCATGCTCTTGAGCGGTAATTTCTCCATGTTCACCTTGGCGTTTCTATCCATGGGGCTCATGGTCACCCTTCATTCTGGTGCCGAGCAGGCATTTGCCTACGATACATTGAAGAATGACAAACGGGAAAAGGATTATACCCGGGTGATCGGAAGCATGACGGCGATTTCTCTGTTATCCCTGAGTCTGGCGAAATTCCTCGGTGGTTTCATGGCGGAAGTGAGCTGGGAGTGGGTGTACGGGTCCACCATCGTCACCCACGTCCTGGCGGTGATTCCCTTGTTGTTCATGAAAGAACCGGAGCGGGAGAAGACCGAAGAAATCAGCGGACGCTGGTACAACCAGTGGGTCCATCAATTCCGGCTGGGGGTGAACGTGTGGAAACATAACCCGGTTATTCACGCACCGGTAGTTCTTTTTATCCTGGCGAGTGCGGTCATGGTGATCATGGTATTCTACGGGCAGGAATATTTCGTGGAACTGGGTTATTCTTCCATTGTCGTGGGAGCCGTGTTCACCATCGAAGGACTTCTCGGTGTCGTCATGGCAAAGATTGCGTACAAGGTGGAGGAGCGATTCAAGTTCTTCAATATCCTGTATTACGGATTAGGTCTATTTCTCATGTTTTTCGCCTTATTCATCTTCGCAACGGACTGGGCAATCCTGCTGTCGTTTCTTATCCTAGCCCAGCTGTTAAGTCTGTTCGAACCGATCTTCAGCTCATTCGTGCAGGGCTTTCTGAAAAGCAATATACGGTCTACATTTCTTTCCCTGATCGGTTTGATGGAGAGCTTTGTGATTATGATCAGCTTTCCCCTGTTCGGCTATGCCATTGAACGGACAGGATTCACTGACGGATTCGTCTGGCTGCTCTTGATTTTCTTTGTGTTGGCAGGTGGGTATTTGGTTGGTCAGAGGGTGAAGATTAAGGGACGGGATTAGGAAGGAGTCCTCGTCTTTTGAGGTGCTTTTAAAAAAGTACAGGAATGATAATTATATTTAAAAGATAGAACCTTGCTGGAGGAATTTGGCGAGGTTCTTTCTTTATCATATTCTTGTAAATAAGAGATCTTGTCTTTATAGAAGAACAGTAAATAAGCGGAGTGTTTCTGGTTATATTCTGAATGGAGCTTGTTTTTATGGTTAATAGGCGGAATTTTCCCGCTTAACCTTAGCAAAATCATCAATATTGGCACCGTTTGGTTTCAATAGGCGGAATTTTTCCGACTATTTATCCGCCCCTGGGCTTAAGCTGATCTCTCAATCGATAAGTGCAGAATGGACAATTTTTATCCCGGAAACGTCAACTTATTTTTTTAGGAGGAGAAGTTTAAAGGATAATTATGGTAAAATACAAAAAACAGGGAGGGATATGAATGGTTGCGAAAATGAAAAAAACATTTCGTTTTATAGGATTAAAGGGGGAAGGAGCCTTCAGTGATTTTAGTACGGAAGTGCCAAAGCATGCGCAGGAGTTTCTCTTAAGATTACACGAAGTCAATGCCGTCACAGGACCGGAAATCGCCTTGTATGAGCCGAAAAGGGACCATGCTCATGTCAATGGAATCTATTATGTCGGCGTCCAACTAGACGAACCCCTAACTAACGTTCCTGATGGGATGACGTACCTGGAATTGGACGAAAACTATGCAACCGCGAAAGGAACCGATATTGGAAATCTTCATAAGGATCTTAATAAGTGGATTGAAGAACAGGGATATCAACGAAAAACAGAAGCATATATAGTGGAGACGTATCATCCCTTGGAGGATGGCGGGGAAGAAGTGGCGGTATACTTGCCGCTTGAAGGAGCTTAATGAGCTTCTTTTTTTGTATCTGATTTCATTATATCACTCTTATCTCCAAAATATCAGTCTATTAAAAATGGAGGGAATTGGTAAAATGTAGGATAGGTGGGTTAACATCGACGAACTCACAACCGTCAGGAAAAACACCCTGTCCGAGCTTAGAAAAAGAAACGATGACTGGCTGTTCGAAGAGAATGAGTGGCCGAATGGTGTCCCGTTTAACCATTATTACCTCTGGTTTCATGTCCTGGAAGACGAGATCAATCACCGAGGTCAGATACGCAGCCTGAAAAGGAGAATAAAGAAGGAGAAGTAATAAATGAAAAAAGAACTTGTAAACATTTTGGAACTTGTCAAACTGGGAGAAAAGCTGAAATCCGAAATGAGGCATAGCTGGCTCTCGAATGGCAGACAGGAAAGCGTGGCCGAACATACGTGGAGAGTCTCCCTGATGGCCATGCTTATGGAACCTTACTTAACAGAGAAAGTGGATTCGGAGAAATTATTAAAGATGATCATCATTCACGATCTCGTGGAGGCAGAAGCAGGGGACATTCCGGCGTTTGATACGATGAAGGATTCAGCAGTAAAGGAACAAAAGGAGCTTAATGAGAGAAAATCCATTGAGAGAATTAGAGACATGTTAGACGATCCGTTAGGTAAAGAGTTTTATGAACTGTGGCATGAATTTGAAGAGAAAGAAACATACGAAGCCAAAGTCGCCAATGCGTTGGATAAATTGGAAGCACAAATCCAACATAATGAAGCAGACATTTCAACGTGGATTGACGTTGAACATAGGATGAGCTTTATGATGGATAAGCATGTCGAGTTTGACGGTGCATTACAGATATTTAAGGACATCATTGAGGATGAGGCAGATTCAAAATTGAAGGGAGCTGGAATCGATACAGAGAAATTAAAGATCTGAGGTTAGTGTTTAGCTCGTCGTTATGGAGTGTGAGAGTCAACATGACACTTCCTAAATAGATAAAAAAAAATTGTGAATTTCTTCTTTATTTGAAATAATTGGAATTAATAGAAGGTGATCGGAGGAACCAAACATGAAAACGGGTAAGCTATTATTCATTACCGGGTTACTCCTCTTTATGCTGGGAGTCTATTTATCTACCAATATCGTAATCATTGGAACGTTACTAAGCGTAGGTGGCGGTATGATGCTTGGGCTCGGTAGTTATTACATAGGAACCAATCAGGCGAACCGAAATAAAGGAGAATAGACTATGAAAAAAGGAAGACTCATCACCAAAGATCATATTGTAGACGATTTAGTGAGGATGGGCGTCACAAAAGGAATGACCCTCATCGTCCACTCCTCCTTAAAATCAATCGGCAGAGTCATAGGCGGTCCGGTTTCCGTGATCCTTGCACTGGAAGAGGCGGTCGGTACCGGAGGAAACATCGTCATGCCCACCCAAACCGAGCATCTTTGCGACCCGACGGAATATGGAAGTGGTTATTCAGATGAAGAACTGGAACTCATCCGGGAGAACATGCCGACTTTTCATCCCGATTTAACCCCGACCTCTTATATGGGGTTCATACCGGAGACATTCAGAAAGCAAGACGGGGTGAGACGGAGTCCCCATCCACATACGTCCTTCGCTGCCTGGGGGGAAGATGCTGCCGGCATCACGCAGGAACATGGTCTCGACTTTTCCATGAATGAACACTCTCCATTAGGAAAGATATATGAACTGGGTGGCTGCATTCTTCTCCTTGGAGCCCCGACGAATTCAAATACCTCATTGCACCTTGCTGAATACAGGCAAACCAACACTTTTTTAAAAGGAAAAATATGGGATGTCAAAATTAAAAAAGGCATGAAAGAAGTATGGACCACGTATCGTGATATTAATAATGAGTCCGACGATTTTGACCGTCTGTTTGAGGATTTTCACAGAGAAACATGCTATGTGAGACAAGGGAAGGTAGGAGATGCAAAGAGCTATCTCATCCCTATGAAACTGATGGTGGACTATGCGGTAGGTTGGATGGATAAGAACAGAAACTGACGGGGAGGCATTCTTCATGTCAATTGACGTGTTAACGTTGGTCGTCATAGGGGCTGTTGCTGCATGTGTTTTACAAATTTTGCAGAAGTACGGGAGGATCCCTTCTTTTTTTAATGTAAAATTATTCTTTTGGCTGGTCCTATTGTCTGCATTATGCTGGATCATTAGTCTTGCCGTCGGAGGATGGGGTGGTTTGAGCTTGACTGCAATCGGTTTGAACGGACTGGTGGCAGCGGTATCGGGGTTGGTTTGTTCGTTTTTATTGAATATCCTATTACGGGACGGATAAAGAATGATTTTAATAAATACGACATATGTAGATTAGAGAAGAGGAGGGGTACAATTGAAAAAAGTATTCAGTCTAGGTTCATTCATCATCTTTCTAGTTGGTCTAGTATTCTATTTTTTAGCCCTGTTAGGGAAAGACACATTCTTACTGCCTGCGGTCATCACGGCAGTCATTGGTTTTCTTGCAGCTTTGTTCGGTGAGAAAACGGCCTACAGAAAAATCGGCCTGTTTGGAAATGGTCTCATATTAGTGGTCGGGTTGCTTCTTCCGTTTGTGGTGACGACGTTTTTTTGGAATAAGCCTTAAGATAAAGAAGTTCCTTTATATTATAGAAGACGCTAGAAGAATAAGGGGCGAAACACAATGAACTTAGGAACTCCCATTGCAACAGGAAACACAGCAAAAGTCTATCTCTACAATAATAAAATATACAAAGTCTTTAGCGACTCCTTACCAGTCGAGGAATCCCAAAAAGAAGCAAAAAAGCAACAATACGCCCATTCATGCGGACTGCCCGTACCTGAAGTCGTAGATGTCACAAACATAGACGGAAAACAGGTCATCATCATGGAGCACATAAAAGGAAGAACACTAGGTGATCTTCTGACTGACAACATGGAAAATGCGGAGTACTATATGGGCATGTCTGTAGATATCCAAATGGGCATTCATCAGATCAAGGCCCATTCCATTGAACTTATGTCCGAAAAACTGCATCGTCAAATAGAATCTGCATCCGAATTGGATAATGAGCTAAAGTCCGCATTGTTCAGAAAACTAGAATCCATGACCTATGAAAAAACGCTCTGTCACGGCGATTTCCATTTATACAACTTAATTCTGTCAGAGAATAACGTCACCATCATCGACTGGGTGGATTCCAGTGCAGGGGATAGACGTGCTGACGTATATCGAACCTATCTCCTGTATTCCCAGGTCTCAAAGGAACTGGCGGATGTGTATATGCGGCTGTACTGTGAGAAGAGGGGAATGTCTAAAGAAGAAGTATGTCAATGGGCGCCCATCATTGCTGCGGCCAGATTGTCAGAGAGGGTCTCTTCTGAAGATCCAAAGCGATTATTGGAGATTGTGCACCAGATTTGATAAAGAGCCTGGGGGTATGAAAGAGCCATGGTATCTGTCCCCATGGCTTTTAGGAATTATTTTATAATATTTTTTTCAATCACAAGGGACAGGCTATCAGCCATTTCCTGATAAGTAGCATCATTTGGATGGAAGTTGTCACTTGAAAGATCGCGTTCGGCATCCGTTACCAAATTGAAGGTGTCCACCACTTGAACGTCGTATGTTAAGCCTAATGTACGGGCGGATTCATTCCATTTTTGAATGACCGAGTCAAAGGAATCCCCGTCCGGTAATTCCTTAAAGGGATTATATAGCCCCATATAGAGGATGACGGCATCCTTATTTATATCACGAATGGTTTCAAACGTTTTTTCCAAGTTGGGAATGTCGGTTTTCAGAATGCCAAGGGCGGTGGCTTCTGAATAATTGTTTAAGATCTCACCAGAATTAAAGAGGTTGTTTCCCCCAATCGTGATGGAAATGATTTTGGCGTCCTTAAGAGATCGTTTGACTTCCTTTTGTTCTAACTGGGCCAGTAAATCTTCAATCCTCGCACCCCGTACCCCTAGGTTTTGGTACCGCTCCACCGTATTGGTTTCTTTAAGTGAATCTCCCACCAGCGGGACAAAACCTTCTCCTTTCGAAGAGCCTACCCCTCTTGTCAATGAGTCGCCAAGTGCAATATACGTTTCTCCAGGAGTAGCGGGAGCTTCTTCTGATTCTGCTGATATCTTCTCTTTGGGAGGGTTGGCGATATCCGAATAGGCTCGCGCAAATCCATATCCAAATAGAACGGTCAGTGCAAGGGAAAGGGTGATAAATAGTTGCCACATCCATTTTTTCATCTCTTAATCTCTCCTTCTATTATGATTGTACCAAGTTTTCCTCATGCTGAGTATTTATAAGAGCAATTGAGAAAAAAGTTGGTTAGAATGGATGTAGGGTGATGATATGAGCATAAAGCCAACCGTTCAATTGAAAAATGTAACGAAAGTAATAGGGAAAAAGACGATTATAGATAATATATCATTTGAAATCTATCCAGGAGAAGTATTTGGATTCCTTGGTCCCAATGGTGCTGGAAAAACCACTACGATTCGGATGCTCGTCGGTCTGATCAAGCCAACATCGGGAGTCATAAAAATCTGTGACTTTGATGTGAGAAAGCAATTTGTACAGGCGATGCAGCGCCTTGGTTCGATCGTAGAAAATCCAGAGTTATATAAGTATTTGAGCGGCAGGGAAAATCTGCAACTGTTTGCACGGATGTTGCCTAAGGTGGACAGTGAACGAATACAGGAGGTCATTGATCTGGTTGATCTGACTGCACGAATTGATGACCAGGTACAGACCTATTCACTGGGGATGCGTCAGAGGCTCGGGATTGCACAAGCATTGTTGGGCCGACCGGATGTGCTTATATTGGATGAACCCACAAATGGGTTGGATCCAATGGGAATCAAGGATCTCCGTACATTTATCAGGAAACTGGTCGACGAAACGGGTCTTTCCGTTCTTGTATCCAGTCATATATTAAGTGAAATCGAGATGCTTGCCGATCGAGTGGCGATTATGAGCCGTGGGAGAATCGTGAAGGTAGGCACGGTAAGGGAGTTAGTGGATGCATTGTCATCAGGTGTGGACTGGAGAGTCAATAATGCTTTTCGTGCACTTGATCTCTTTAAAGCATCTTCCTATGTCCAAGCTGCAGAACTGTACGATGATCATACGATCCATACTCTCATGGATGAAAGCAAAACGTCGATCCTGAATGAATCTTTACTACAGGCGGGAATTGAGGTATGGACAATCGAAAGGAAGGTCCAGACATTGGAGGACTTATTTATTCGTTTGACAGGGGGCGATCATATTGTCTAACCCAAATATGATCGGTCTGATTCATAATGAAGTTATGAAAATTGCTTCCAAAAAACGCTTTGCCGTTGTCATTGCGATCTTAATCATTCTCGTCTCTATGTTTACATATGCACAATACCGGGAGATACAAGAGAAGATTGAAAAGCAGGGTACTCTGGACTGGCGGGTGGATCTGCAGCAGGAGATCGTCGATCGGCAAAACCGGCTGGCATCCAGTGGAATCCAGGATGAGGCCAGACAATTCCTTGAATTGGATTTAAAGCAAAAGCAATACTACTTGGACAACGACATCAATCCGAACTATCCTGGAGCACCTACATTCATCCGGATTTTCTTCTCACAGGGACTCACACTGGTCCTGCCTTTACTCATCATTATCATGATGGCTGATATTGTGAGTGGGGAATACAATGACGGCACCATCAAGACATTATTATCCCGACCGATCAAACGCTGGAAGATCCTGATGGCCAAATGGCTGACGGTTTTGTTGTATACATCGATGCTGATAGCAGCTACGGTGGTTGTCTGCTATGGAATTTCAGGGATCGTCCTCGGATATGATGGCTGGACGGCACCTATTCTGACGGGCTTTCAAGCTTCCCCATCAGGTGAGTTTTCAACGACCTATATCCATACCCTCCCGATGTGGAAATACTTGCTGATGTCAGCGGGTCTTGCATGGGTCGTTACAGCGACTGTTGCAACCATAAGCCTGATGATTTCAGTACTTGTGAAAAATACAGCAACTGGTATCGGGGCCATGATGGCTGTGTTGATTGCAGGCACCCTTTTATCTTCAATCGGTTCTAGCTGGACGAGCTCAAAGTATTTGGTGAACTTGAATTTTGACCTGATCAATTACTTAGAAGGTCAAGCTCCTCCAATCGAAGGGATGTCACTGCCGTTTTCATTAACCGTACTTGGAGTATGGACTGTCGCTTGTCTTGCCGTTGCGTTTTGGAATTTTACTCAGAAGGATATATATTAAGTGCATCGTAATAGAAGAAACAGAAGTAGCCACCCTCCACAAACATGATGGGTGGCTACTTCTGTTTTTTCCTTCTCCCCGGTCCCTTTCGACTTAAAGCTGATGAAGAAAAGGACGATGATTGAAACGGAAAATTCAATCAAGGTGACGAGATTACCCAGCACACAATAAACCATGATACCTGTCCCCACGGCTTAAAGGTCAGAATGGTATAAATCCATTAATGATAGTTCTTTCGTGTGGTCTTTGTATTGAATCAATATTTTGTCATCAGCTGTCAGTTTTTTCTCTTTCCCATTATCCAGTAATAAAGTGTTTTCATCCAAGAAGGTATAGGTAATGTTAATCTCATCCTTCAGGCTTTCTGGAGTTGAAAAATCTTCGCGCTTCTCATAAATAATCATCCAGTCTATATAGTCTTGATTCAGCTGTTCTTTTCTAGGTAGTAGGAAGTGGTTGTCTTGTTTTGATGTGAATGTCAGTGTAACCGTGTTCCCTTGCTTTTGGATGGTTGTTTGAACATGGTTTGCATCTGCTATCCACATTCTTACAAAGAGCAGGTAATAGCTAAGCATTAAAATGAGGAAAAGGGATAGGAGAGAGGCGACAATCGTGAATATTTTCTTTCTGTTCTTTGATCTTACCTTTTTGAAGTAGTCAACATTTCTATCCTCTTTTGCCTGAACATGCACATGTTCTGACATCCATTCTTCTCGCATGTCATGTACATATTCTCTACAGTCTTTGCACTGCTCCATATGTACGTCCATTTGCCTATTGGTCTCTTCGCTCGTTAAATGTTCCAGATAGCTCGGAACCAAATCTTTAAACACATGATGATTCATTTCATTGATCACCCTTTCTTATTTGTTGTTTGGCACGATAAAATGTGACTCTTGCCCAATTCTCTGTTTCTCCCAATATCGAACCGATGTCTTTGAACGATAAATTCCCTAATAACCTGAGATAAAGGAGCTCACGTTTTTTCTCGCTAAGTTGTTGAGCCTGCTTAAAAAAGTGAATTTTGTCTTCGTTTTGAATATATTGGTCTTCCAAACTGTAATTGGGAGTGTGTGCACTGCTTAGTGATTTCACTAACCGGTGCTTCTTCCTTTCACGATTCACTTCTTGCAGCCAAACGTTCTTGGCAATTGAACAGAGCCAGGTGGAAAACGAGGCTTTTCCGTTTTCTCGAAAATGAGCGATGGACTTAATAGCCTGATAGAATGTTTCTTGAGTCAACTCCTCAGCAGATTGAGCGTCTTTTGTCAGGGTTACTAGGTATCTAAAAATAAAATCTGCGTATTCTTGATAAACATCTTCCTTATCCACGTCTTACCTCCTTTTCGAAAAAGTGTTGGTCATAAAGGAAAGGGTCCCTTTAACGATCTAATCATCTATTACTCCAGAAAAACGGTCATTCGTTACAATTGATTTAATAATAATCTGTAAAATTTTCTCAAAAGAATTATGACATGGACTAGATTACACGAAAACCTTCTATTAGAGAATGATTTTTTTTACAATTTTAATGATTTCACAAGCCACGGTACATGTCCCCATGGCTCGCAACGAAAAAAACAGCCACCCGCAACAATGCGGGTGGCTGTTTTCATCTTATGCTACTTCCGTTTCTTCCTTCTCCCCAGTCCCTTTCGACTTATAGCTGATAAAGAACAGGACGGCGAGAAGAACGATGATGGATACGAATACCATCATATTGGATTCGATCAAGGTGACGAGATTTCCAAGTACGATGCCGACTAAACCGAAGTCTGCATCTCCGAACGTGGTTCCCTGGAATCCTAATGAGCTTAATACCGGTAACAAGAGGGCGGGCAGGAAGCTGATCATGACTCCGTTCGCCATGGAGCCGATGACGGCACCGCGGCGTCCGCCAGTTGCGTTACCGAATACTCCGGCTGCTGCCCCCGTGAAGAAGTGAGGGACGAGTCCCGGAACGATGACCTTCAATCCTAGTAGTGGAAGGAAGAGCATGCTCACAAGGCCGGCGATGAAGCTGAATAGAAAACCGATGATGACGGCGTTTCCTGCGAATGGGAAGATCGCCGGGCAATCAAGGGCCGGTTTGGCATTCGGGACGATTTTGTCCGCGATTCCTTTGAAGGCTGGTACGATTTCACCGAGGAGCATGCGCACCCCTGCTAAGATGATGTACACACCGACGGCGAATGTGATCCCTTGCATAAAGGCAAAGACCAGGAAGTTCTGTCCGCCGCTTAATTCTCCTTCGACGAAGGCTGGGCCTGCTGCGCCTGCTACGACGAAGAACAGGATGACCATCGTCAGGGAAACGGAGACGGATGTATCACGCAGGAAACCGAGTGATTTCGGTACCTTGATTTCTTCTGTCGATTTGCTTCCTTTTCCAACGGCTTTCCCGACCATGGCTGAAACCAAATACCCGATTGAGCCGAAGTGCCCGACGGCAAAGTCATCTGAACCCGTGACTTTACGTGTGAACGGCTGAAGCATCGCTGGTGACAGGACCATCAATGCACCAAGGATGATCGAACCGAGAACGATCAACGGTACTCCCGTGAATCCTCCGGTTGTCAGGATGACGGCGATCATGCAGGCCATGAACATGGTATGATGTCCGGTTAAGAAGATGTATTTAAAAGGACTGAATCGTGCGATCAGAATATTGACCACCATACCGAACAGCATGATCATCGCTGTTTCCGTACCAAAGCTTTCCTGTGCAAGAGCCACGATCGCTTCGTTGTTCGGGATGACCCCGTCGACTTCGAACGCGTGGTTGAACATGCTGCTGAATTGCCCAAGGGACTGGACGAGTACATTCGCACCCGCCCCGAGGATGACGAAGCCCATGACCGTTTTGAGGGTTCCGGACACGACATCCCCTGAATTCTTGCGCTGGATGAGGAGCCCGATTAAGGCGAATAGACCGACAAGGATTGCAGGTGTACCGAGTATATCCTTCATTATGATATCAATCATGTGTATCGCTCCTTCTTTTTAAAAGTGGACTAGATATTTTGTTCCAATGCTGCGCGAAGTTCGTTCTTATCCATCAGGTTCTTCAACTTCACTACATTCTTGCGGCCATCTTCAAGGCTCTCGACGATATCTTCAGAACCGAGGAATAGATCCGCTTGTTCCGTCTTGGCTGTTGTCAAATCCGTGTGGGATACTTCTGCTTCTTTCCCCATATCCTTCAATGCTGCTTTTACGTTCATTTCTACGATCATGCTGCTTCCTAATCCATTTCCACATACCACTAATACTTTTTTCATTTTGATTTCCTCCTCAAATTTATACTTCTACAGTTTGATTGATTAATTCAATGACGGTTTCTTGATCGTTTGCTGCGATCAACTTTTCTACATTGCCTTCATTTGATAATAGTTCTGTAAGCTGTGAGAGTGCCTTTAAGTGCGTTTGATTATCGATTGCCGCAAGCACAATGATGAGCTGAGCGCGATGCTTTTCTTTTTCGGAAAAATAAACGGGTTCTTCGAGTCGCAGGAAGCTCATCCCCAGCTGTTCGACTCCTGTTTCAGGACGTGCATGAGGGATCGCGATATTCGGTGCGATGACGATATAAGGACCCAATTCCTTCACGTTCGTGATCATCGCCTCCACGTAATCCGGTCGGATCGATTGCTGTTCGACAAGGGGCTCACTCGCCACCTTGATGGCTTCCTCCCAATCCGTGACACGGTCTTTCAGCTGGATCGTCTGTTCTGTCAGTAATTCATTAAGCATAGGCTTTCTGAGCTCCTTTATCGTGGGAGTAGTTTGTTCTAAAAGCTGGACCAGTTCTTTTTTCAGTGCGTCTTCTTCATGGACGGTCGCGTGACGCTTGATCACGTCCATCAGAAGGTCGGTCCGGTTCTTTTCGGTCGGCTTCGAGTCGAAAAGCTCATTCATCCGCTGCATGACCCGTTCCTTTTCCGAATTGGTCAGTATGGCGGGCACATGGATGACGGGAATGTCTTTTTCTTTTATATAATTCGTGGAAAAGATAATATCCGCCTCGTACTCGTTCGTTCGATATTCCCGCATGGATAGCGTCGTGATGACATTGAGCCCGGCAATCAGATTCTCGAGCTGGGTCCGGAGCATATTGGATGTCCCGATCCCGTTTTCACAGACGATCAGGGCTTTGAACTTCGTCTCGACCTTTTTCTTCTCTTTCGTCAACCATCCTCCGAAATGAAGGGTGATATAGGCTGCCTCTTCATCGGGTACCGCTTTTCCGACATAGAGTTCCAGATGTCTCATCACCCGCTTTGTCAGGTGAAAGATGTCAGGGTACGTCGTTTGAATACTGTCAGCCAGATCATTCGCAATCGAGAGCCCGTACTTGAGCCGGTAAAACGTCGGTTTGATATGGGAGATCAGGTTTTCCTCCAGTCCCTGTTTGTCATCGAATACGATGCAGGAGTAAGCCTGAAAATCATGGATCATCCGTTGAACGACTTCCTTCAGCCCTGACAATTCCTGTTCCGTATAGCGGTTGAAATTATCCTGCTGCACTTTGGATCCGAGCAGGTTCATCGTGATGAAGCAAACCTCATCATTCGGAAAAGCGACGTCCAGCTTATTTGTGATATGAAGGGCTGCCCGGTAGGCTTCCGTCTGCCTCAAGACTTCTTTCTCCTCGTCAAGCACCGAGATATACTTTTGCAGTTCGATCCGCTTCATGATCATCAGGATTTGAAGCGACAGGATCTCGACCATTTCATCCGTCAGCGTCAATCCCAATTCCTTTTCCGCTTCATAAAGGATTTCCCGCACCAGGCGCCTTTGCTCGGTTTCCTGTGACCACGTATCCGCTTCCGGTTGAATCATCCGATGAACCTCATTCCGGACATTCTGCCAATCGTGGTGGGAAAAGATGGTCGCAAGAATCGTGGAAAGCATCGTTCGCTTTGCCTCCTCGGGACCCTTTAACCGGTAGCCTGATCCTTTTTTGTAATAAAGTTGGAGTCCTGCTTCACGAAATTCCTTCTTGATGTCTTTAATCACCTTCGCGATCGTTCCCCGGCTCATGCTCGTAAGATCCATGAACCGCTGCATCGACGCATCCTGTTCCTCCAAGAGGATCGAGGCTTTAATGAGGACTTCGCGTTCTTCTTTCGATAACTGATACTGCCAATCTTCAAAACTCTGATCCTTCGAAATCATCAACTTCGATTTCGAATCAGGGGGCAAAAACAACCCTTTTCCATGCTGACTTTCAATTGGTTCCAAGCCTTCCGTCCTCAGCCAGCTGTTGATCTGATCAAGATCGTAATAAATGGTGCGTTGAGACAAGTTCATTCTGGCGACCAGTTCCTTCGTCGGGACCGGATCGGGCGAATGCTGAATGATGGATAATAAGTGTGCACGTCTTTTATCCAATACCATGAGGATCCTCCTCTGATTAATTTTGCATATTTATATTCTTGTTTAGTAGATGATCATCTTATGAGTCTAGTATATAGGCATTTAACCAGTAATGAAAGGGGTTTCACTGTGTAGAGTTTGTATGGGTTATTTTTGCAAAATTGAACAGTTAAGTGAAATAAGTGACTCTACTGGGATTTGGGATTGTCAAAAGGAGGGAGGTTTGAAATAATTGGAAAGAGAAGCCGTATCAAGGAGGTCAAACCATGACGAATGATTTTTATTGTGATGAGGTATTGAGCGGGAAAACCGAAGTGAAAAAGGTGTTCGAAACAGAAAATGTCCTTGCCTACCATCACACCAGGCCGTTTTATCCTGTCCATATCGTGGCGATTCCTAAGAAGCATGTTCCATCACTCCTCACGCTGGAAGAAGGGGAAGATAAATTATTGCTTGAACTATTAGGCGTCATAAAAAAGGTTGCGCGAATGGTCACAGATGAGCATGGTGCGTGTAAAGTCATCACAAATACGGGAGACTACCAGGACTCGAAGCACCTCCACTGGCATATTGTTTCTGGTAAGGCGTTGCGATAGAGCTGATAGTAAGAAAGGAGAAAACACATGACCAATCAAGAAACCTGTCCATTCTGCCATCCGGAAAAGGACAAAGACCAAAACATCGTATTCGAAAATGAATCCTGCTATTTCCTGCAGCATAACAAGCACCAGGATGTACTGGAGGGGTCCGGCGTGATTGTGCCGAGAAGTCATCACGCAAACGCTTTCGAGTTAACAGAGAAAGAATGGAACGATACATACGAATTATTACAAAAGGCAAAGACATATTTAGATGAAACGTATTCACCAGACGGCTATACCCTTGGATGGAATGTCGGAGAGGTATCCAATCAGTTCATCTTCCACTGCCACCTGCACGTAATCCCGCGGTATAATGACGAACCGCTGGCTGGAAAAGGGGTACGGTACTGGTTAAAGCAACCTGAAAACAAGAGGAAGAAAGAGGCGTCAAGTTTGAAATAGGAAGAAATTTGAAACTTTCTGTATCCTTATCTCGTAGAAATATGTATATAGATAGGAGTGATCAGAATGGAAGTAAAGGTATCGAGGAACAATGAGAACCTGCGGATCAAATGGCAGTTAAGTGAAATAGACATCCCCCTTTCAGAAATCAAAGACGTAACGATGGATGATACATATGGTGGTGAAGATAAGAAGGCCATCCGAATCGGTCTGCCATATGGCCACACAGACAGAGTCGTCATCAAGACTCATTCTGAAACGTATATTTTGTATACAAGCAATGATGGCTTGAAAGACAAGATTCTCTCATTCATGGAAGCAAGTTAGATGGGTTTTTGGATGTGGGTCGCCATTTCCTTGCCATTGGTCGGAGGTATTGCCGCTGCTCATTCCGGTAAGAAAAAAACGGAAAGAAAACATGTGGTTGCCTTCCTTGGGTTTATTGTGGCCGTGATACTCTTTTTCTTTTGGTGGTTTAACAGAGGAGTTTAATAGGGGGTGGCAATATGTTGATGTTAGAGGGATGGCTGCCAATCATCATGCTTTTTGTCATTTCAGCATGTCTGATTGTTTTGATCGCCAGGTATACCCGTAATCATATCGTATTCAGTTTGTCTGCACTATTGGGCTTGGTCTGTCTCAGTACCATTCTATACAGTATCTTCATGGTCGGAGGCTGGGACGGGATGGCCATCGGTTTCTATGCCATTGCTGCGTTTCTTGGTCTAGCGATCGGAACGGCTATCAGCCCGTTCGTTAAGAAAAAGGAAGGGGTGAGTGGATGATGGCACTCTTGACGGCGATTGGTGATGTCATTGCAGCCATTGCTGTATCGTTTCTGAAGGACAGAAAGAAATGATCCCCGATTCTACTATATTAGCCGTTTGCTCAAATCCACATCTAAACGATCCCGCTTCTCTCCATGGAGGCGGGATTTTTATATGATTTTTTCCAACGATAATCCTTTTTTACCATAAAGTAACGTTTATTCACTAGGGAAATATATATAGTTTTCTTTCGTAATTCAGTAAAATAGATGATGTGGGTCTATTCGCCTACCTGAATAATGGAAGCGTCTTCTTTTAAGTTGCATGGTGGTCGGAAGGAATTTAGGTAAGTTGTTCAACAAGATCGTTCGGAATCCGATATAAATAAGAAAGCATCCCTCAGTTACAGAAACGTAATGTGATTACCTCACAAGGGATTCAACATCTGCATGATCATCGCAAAAGGGGAGAGGTTAATGGAGTTTGTTCTGTTAGTCGCTATTTCATTCATTCCTGTCATCATTTCAGGATCGCTCTTATTCTATTCAAAATCCACCTTAAGCAAAGCGTTATCCTTATTTTTATTCCTATTATGTTTATGGCAGATTGATATTGCTTTTTTATATGCGAATGACTATTTTTCTCGAGAATTGATCGATCATGCGTTCAGGATCTTCCGGATCGGCCCGATTCTGATCATGCCGGTCATGTACTATTTTGCGTACTATCTTGAAGAAAGGCATGATGAATTAAGGAAATATCACATGTTCTTTAATAGAGCGGTGCTCCTGTTCCTCGTTGGATTCAGTCTCATTGTATACGGGATAAACTTCACTAAGATCGGAGTCACCTCGTATGCGCTCGTTCCGGAAACGGCGTTCGCCCCTTCTCATCTCATTCCCGTGTATGGGATGCTTAACTCTACTTTTATCATTAATGTGTTGTTGGTGTTTGTTCACACGTTTTTCCTTTTTGGGCTTACATTAAAGCTGCATGATACCTTTTTCCGTCTTTTTTATTCCAAGCTTGTGTTCGGCTCCTTCTTTGTTTTCTTAAATGGGGTCATCAGCGGGTTTGGTGTGCTGCCTTTATATTTCTCAAGCTTCAATTCCATCCTTGTCGCCATCCTCCTGTTTCTCGGCTTCTTCCAGATGCAATCGGAACAGCTGAATGTGGCTAACGACAGTCTCGTGAAACAAAGCAATCTGCTGGAAGAAATCATGAATATCAATCCGAACTATCTCGTTGTGTTGGATAAAGAAAATCGGATCGTGAAGATCAATCATTCCATTTGTGCCTTATTGTTGATATCCGGAGAACAGATGATGGGCATGAGATTTTCCAACTTCCTGAAGGCACATCAGTTGAAAATCACTCGCGGGGAACTGCAGAAACTGACACGTATCAACGGGGAAGTCCATTATATCCAATGGGGCACCACGACCTTGCGCTATCATGACAAGGAACTGTACACCCTGTTTTATGGAATCGACTTCACGAATCAGAAGCAAAATGAACAGCTTCTCCTCTCAACTGAAAAAAGCAAGGTCATTGGGGAACTCGCGGCAAGCATTGCCCATGAGATCCGAAATCCACTGACGACGGTGAGGGGCTTCATCCAACTTATGAAAGAAAAGAATGTGGACAGTCAGTATGAAGGAATCATGCTCGAAGAAATCGATCGGGTAAACGAAGTATTGAGGGAGCTATTGCTGCTTGCAAAGCCCGAAGCGAATGACGATGGCGACCTCCGCGAAGAAGACATAGAGCTCAATATCCATCATGAAGTCAACCATGTCCGGATCCTGTTCGACGCTGTTGCGGCGGAGCAGAATAAAAGGATCTACATGTCGAGCACACTTCCGTCCGACACCCTGGTTGCCTTTCATGAATCTCACTTCAAACAGGTGCTCCTCAATACGATCAAGAACAGTCTTGAAGCCGTCGAGGAAAAAGGCAAGATTAAAATCAAGCTAGATCAGACAAATGAGTGTATCCGGGTCCGGATCATCGACAACGGGAAAGGCATTTCCAAGAAGCGCCTCGCCCGGATCGGGGAACCTTACTTCACCAATAAAGAAAAAGGGACAGGCATTGGCCTCACCATATGCTTCAAGCTCATGAAAGACTACAACGGAGAAATGTCCGTGAAAAGTAAAGTAGGCTGGGGCACGACCGTCACGCTCCTCCTGCCGAAGAAAAGCTGATCCTCTTGTGAAAACGAGAGGTTTTTTCGTTGAAGTGAGTAGGGGATTGAGAAATGGTCTGAGTTTTGAAATAATTGGGATTGTAGGATCAAACTGGTTTCATGGGGGTAGCTTATGACACACGAAGAAAAACTAGCCGGCGGGAATGTCTCGACCGTTTACCGTTCCGGAAATACTGTCCGTCGGGAACTGAAGCCCGAGAGCGCGAGGATTCACAAGCTTCTGAACCATCTCGAAAAGAAAGGATTCCGGCACTCACCGGCGTTTCTCGGAATCGACGAGAAAGGCAGGGAAATCTTATCGTTCATAAATGGGGAAGCGGGAAACTATCCGTTAAAGGAATACATGTGGTCGGATGAGGTACTGAGCGGTATCGCGAAGATGCTCAGGCACTATCATGACGCCGTGAGCGATTTCCCCATCGACGACGGCTGGCAGCCAATCGATCTCACGCCAGAACCCTTTGAAGTGCTATGCCACAATGACTTCGCTATATACAACATCATTTTCAACAAACAGAATCCTGTAGGAATTATCGATTTCGACGTGGCGGGGCCCGGTCCAAGACGTTGGGATATCGCATATACACTCTATACCTGTGTACCTTTGAGCCGTGTCCGTTATTCAGAGACGGGTGACGCTATGCATTACGATAGGGAACGAGATGCAGCGAGGGTCAAAGAGAGAGTGAACCGATTCTTTGAGTCGTACGATATTGATTTTGGAATGGAGGATCTTCAGATGGTCCTCCGCCGATTGGAAGCAATCTGTCAAACCATCCACCGGAAAGCACGGGAAGGGGACCCTGCTTTTCAAAAGATGATAGAAGAAGGGCATGTGGAACATTACCAGAAGGATATCGCGTTTGTCCGGGAAAACCTTAATGATTGGATAGAGGAGGCGTAAATGATGGCAGAATTGAAAAGCGTTAGTGAAGTGAAATTAGTGGGGTTCAGGGTCGTTTGCCCTGGTGACGAGTACGTGGTGGAAATCCCGAAAGCGGCGAAGCAGTTGAAAGAAAGAGCGGGTGAAATCCATCATGCCCTGCACCCTGATCAGCAGATCGGTGCCTTTATCGTAGAAGAATCATCTCCGGAAGAAGATGGTTACTGGATCGGGTTGCAGGTAAGTGACTATGGAGACATTCCAACAGACATGACCACTTTGACCATCCCGCCCCACACCTATGGCACGATTTTTCACCAGGGTCCCAATCATGACATCCGTCAGAGCTACGAGCAGCTGCACCAGTGGATTCATGAAAACGGGTAT
The DNA here is from genome assembly GCF_037046045.1 of Rossellomorea sp. LJF3. Classification (NCBI taxonomy): domain Bacteria; kingdom Bacillati; phylum Bacillota; class Bacilli; order Caryophanales; family Bacillaceae; genus Rossellomorea; species Rossellomorea sp. LJF3. Next base: position 163,755 of record NZ_JBANLY010000004.1, read on the forward strand.
ACCCGTTCCACCAAGAGTTGGAATCTAGAAATCTATCAAAAAGAAAACCAGCCTGGGGACCCTTCTGATGTGCGGGTGGAGTTATATGATGCCATTCTATTGGGGTGAGGTGGAATGCAGATGAAAAGAATGGCACTCATCATTCTTGCGATTCTATTGGTCGGCTGTCAGGGAAACGAGTTGGGAATCGGTGACGAAAAACAAAACATCGTCGTCGAGAAGCAGGTCGGAAATGAAGATAAATATGAAGAGTTTAACAAGGTCACGGATACAAAGCAGGTGGAAGAGGTAAGGGGAATCCTTCGTGATGTTCACTGGAAGGATGCACAAGTAGACTTCATCCGGCCTCCTGATTATCGTTTTATGTATGAATTTAAAAATCCGAATATCGATGCTAAGCCCATGCTGCATCAGGTGTGGATCAGTCCGATGAAAGATGAACTCGAGGTCATGCAGGGTGCAGATGAGTATGCCAAGCTGACAAAGGAAAACTCTGCTCGTTTGTTTGAAATTTTGACGGGGGAGAGTTTAGGAGACTGAGCGGGGAGCTAAGTGTAAAGAAAATTCGACAAACCGGCACGATTATCTCATATCCCGCATGATTTCTTCTATTCCCGCACGATAAATATGAACTCCGCATGATTGTTTCAGATCTCGCATGAAAGTGGATGGAACCGGCATGAATCCTGTTGCGATGACCACCCGTGGTATCAAGTCCCTACCTCCGTTCAGTTCAAACGGTAGAAGGGATAAGTCAGCATATCGGACAATCTGCGATCGTAGAAGAAGACCTGAAGGAAAGGATCTTTTCCACAGGTAACAAACGGATTTCCGACCAGGAGCTGGGACCTTTGTTGGAGGCGTCGTTCCACGACCCTGATTTTGCCTTAAAGGGTGCGGAATCGAATGCCGAATGTCAAAGTCGGGCCATTGCTGCATTGAATACACTCTTACATACATATGAAGGAAAGAAAATTGCGGTCGGCACACATGGAGCCATCATGACGCTGATGATGGGCCATTATGACAGCCGCTTTGATTTGAGTTTCCTGCACAGTACATCCAAGCCGGATATTTATCGAATGGAATTTAATGGTCTCGAACTTGTAAGGGTCCAGCGATTGTGGACAGAAGCGAAGAGGGTGATGACATGAGTGAAGTATCAATCAGATGTACAGGAGTCGCCGTCGTATTACTGAAAAAAGAGGATGACCAACACAAAGTATTACTCGTGAAAAGAGCCGAATCTGTCTTGAAAGATGAATGGTGCTATATCGGCGGAGGGATCGAGGAAGGCGAAAAAGCCTGGGAAGCCGCATACAGAGAGGTGGAAGAAGAGACAGGCATCACAAACCTTTCCTTATATTCTGCCAACACCTTTGATCGGATTTATTCCATTGAAGGGAATTACATATACATCGCGCCTGTGTTTGTGGGATTCGTAGCAGATGATCAGGAGGTGGTGTTAAACGAAGAGCATAGTGATTATAGATGGTTGTCCTTTGAAGACGCAATGGGCATTGTGTCTTTTCCTGGAAATGAGGAAGTACTATCGTTCATTGAGAAGCATTTCGTAAAGAAAGAAGCTCCTGATTATTTACTGGTTAGACGTTGAGAGGGTTTATTAGATATCTTTTCATACATAAAGGAAATATAAGCTCGAAAATAGAATGATTAACCTATACACTTTTCAAAAATGGAGGCCGAAAGATGGACGTTTTTATAAATCAATATGACTGGATCCGCCGTACGAGAGAATTATTATTCCGTTATTGTGAAACGATGTCCCAAACAGATTATGTAAAAGAACTTGAATCGTTTGGAGGAGACTCCATCCGTAATCTGCACGTTCACGTAGCGGATTGCTATCGTGTATGGCTGGGAAGTCGTGCTCTAGGTCGGTCCCTTCCTAAAATCACTGCGGATTCCGCAAACACTGTAGAGGAAATGCGTGACATTTTCAGGAAGACAGATGACCTGCTTCATGAATTTCTAGAGGAGTTCAAAGGGAAGTGGGATTACACCATGCACATATCCTTCGGGGAAGACGATATTGCCGAGATTTCTGCATTATGGTTGTATACCCATACCGTCACACACGAATTTCACCATAAAGGACAAATCGTGAAAATAGGCAGACAGCTTGGATATATCCCTCCTGATACGGATCTCATTGAGCCTTAATCGTTTCAGTTGGTTGGTGTCTGTTTTACTGTTACTTAAAAATAGATTAAAACCGGGGAACAATCTCCGGTTTTTTTCTTTAATTCCGTTCCTTTTCTCTATCTCTTCACAAAATTAGTACACAGTGTCCAACAACTCTAAAGCAGCGTCTAAGTAGAATACAAAAACATCTTGCAATCTATATATAAGTGAATTATTATATAAGCATACATTAATATAAGGAGGCGAGTGGATGAAAGCATCGACGGTTGAAATAGACAAATCCGCGACCATTCTTAAGTTACTAGGGGATAAAACCCGGTTGACCATGGTAAAGATACTAGATACAAATGATTGTTGTGTGTGTGAATTCGTGGAGATTTTTCAAGCGAGTCAGCCTGCTATTAGTCAGCACGTCCGTAAGTTGAAGGATGTAGGAATCGTAAGGGAGAAGCGACGTGGTCAATGGATCATATATTCCCTTAATCGGGAAAGTGAATACTTCCCGATGATACAAAGCCTCCTGGACCACCTGCCGAATCAGGACTTCAAGTTGAAGGAATTGGAGGAGCAGGGCTTACGCATTTCATGTGAATAATAGGAGGTATAAAAGGAATTATGACTATATTGGCATCTGTGATTTTTCTCATCACCCTTGTGCTCGTCATTTGGCAGCCGAAAGGCCTTTCCATCGGATGGTCAGCTATTGGCGGAGCAATACTGGCACTGCTTGTAGGGGTAGTCGATTTCAGCGACGTGGTTGATGTGACCGGCATCGTTTGGAATGCGACCTTAGCATTTATTGCAATTATTATTATTTCTCTCATCCTTGATGAGATTGGATTTTTTGAATGGGCTGCCTTGCATATGGCAAGAGCGGCAAAAGGAAACGGTGTAAAGATGTTCGTTTACGTCTCACTCCTCGGAGCAGTGGTGGCGGCTCTTTTCGCCAACGATGGAGCGGCACTGATCCTGACACCGATCGTACTTGCGATGGTACGGAACCTGAATTTCAGTGAGAAGCTTGTGTTTCCATTCATCATCGCGAGCGGATTCATCGCGGACACCACGTCCCTGCCTTTAGTGGTCAGTAACCTCGTGAACATCGTGTCCGCTGACTTCTTCGGAATCGGGTTTGTGGAGTTCGCATCTCGCATGATCGTTCCGAATCTGTTTTCACTCGGAGCAAGTATACTGGTCCTTTATCTCTTTTTCCGAAAGAGCATCCCGAAGAATTATGATGTTTCTCAGCTTAAAAAACCGGTGGATGCCATTCAGGACATCAAGATGTTCCGCCTTTCCTGGGTGGTGCTCTCGATCCTACTTGTCGGCTATTTCGCCAGTGAATTCATCGGTCTGCCGGTTTCCATCATTGCCGGGATCGTGGCCATTTTCTTCTTGGCCATGGCTAGAAGAAGTGCAGCGGTGAATACGAAAACCGTCATCAAAGGCGCTCCGTGGGCGATTGTGTTCTTCTCGATCGGCATGTACGTGGTCGTGTATGGCCTGCGTAATGTAGGGCTGACGGATGTGCTTTCAGATGTCATCCAGATGACGGCTGATCAAGGATTATTTGCAGCCACAGTCGGAATGGGATTCATCGCGGCGATCCTATCGTCCATCATGAACAATATGCCGACGGTGATGATCGATGCTCTGGCGATTGCCGGCACGGATACGACGGGTGTCACACGAGAAGCGTTGATCTACGCCAACGTCATCGGATCGGATCTTGGACCGAAGATTACCCCGATCGGATCATTGGCAACATTATTATGGCTACACGTCCTTTCTTTAAAAGGGGTAAAAATCTCCTGGGGGACGTACTTTAAAACAGGAATCATCCTGACCATCCCAACCCTATTCATCACACTGGTGGGGCTTTATATCTGGTTATTAATCATCTAACAAACACTAAAGGAGAGATTCAACATGTCAAAGAAAACCATCTACTTCCTATGTACAGGGAATTCATGCCGAAGCCAAATGGCGGAAGGCTGGGCGAAAAAACACTTAGGTGACGAGTGGAATGTTTACAGTGCTGGAATCGAAGCACACGGCTTGAACCCAAATGCAGTGAAAGCAATGAAAGAAGTCGATATCGATATCACGAACCAAACATCCGATATCATCGACCCGGAAATTCTAAATAATGCTGACTTAGTTGTCACACTTTGCGGAGATGCAGCGGATAAATGTCCTGTGACACCGCCTCAAGTGAAACGCGTACATTGGGGATTCGATGACCCTGCGAAGGCGCAAGGAACGGAAGAAGAGAAATGGGCATTCTTCCAACGCGTACGTGATGAGGTGGGAGAGAGAATCCACCGTTTTTCTGAGACGGGGGAATAAAAACACATAGCCAAGAGACGGTGTTCTCTTGGCTTCTTTTCTGGCGTTTTAATAAAAAGAAGGAGAGATACGATGAGTAAAATGGAGATTTTCGATCCAGCAATGTGTTGTTCAACCGGGGTATGCGGACCAACCGTCGATCCCGAGTTGACCAGGATTGCATCTGCTGTGTATTCCCTTGAGCAAAAGGGATATGATGTATCCCGTTATCAGTTGACCAGCGAGCCTGAAAAGTTCGCAGGAAATCGGGTCATCAGCAAAGTCCTTCAGGAAAAGGGGCCGGACTCATTACCACTTGTACTGCTTGATGGTGACGTCGTGAAGTCAGGGAATTATCCTACGAACGAAGAGATGGCTGAATGGTTCGACCTTTCACCGGAAGAGTTGACGAAGAAGCCGAAAGTCCGACTATCCCTCGACTTGAAATCACGGAAATAAGGAAGGATGAGATGTATGTTTCAATCTTATGTCCCTCAGCAAGTGGTGAAGACCCGCTTCCTTTTTATAACAGGTAAGGGCGGCGTGGGAAAGACGTCCACAGCCAGTGCCACCGGGGTTGCCTTGGCCGATCAGGGAAAGAAAGTCCTGCTCATCAGCACCGATCCCGCGTCGAACCTGCAGGATGTGTTTCAAATGGACTGTTCCAACACGCCAACGCAGGTTCCGGTCGTCGACAATCTGTGGATCAGCAATATTGATCCGGAAGAATCTGCGCGGGCGTATCGGGATAAAGTGGTCGGTCCTTATCGGGGAGTTCTCCCGGATTCGGTGGTTGCGACCATGGAAGAACAATTGTCCGGAGCCTGTACAGTGGAGATTGCCGCTTTTGACGAGTTTTCGGGCCTCCTGTCCAATCAGGAGATCACGGAGGAGTACGATCATATCCTGTTTGATACAGCTCCGACAGGGCATACCCTTCGCTTATTGCAGCTTCCGACAGCTTGGAACGGATTTCTGGAAGAAAGTACCCACGGGGCTTCCTGCTTAGGTCCACTTGCTGGACTCGCAGAGAAAAAAGAACTTTACTCCAAAACGGTCTCTGCATTATCTGACCGGGATCAAACCACCCTGCTACTTGTTACGAGAGCAGATGGATCATCCCTTATGGAAGCGAATAGAGCAGCGCTGGAGTTACGGGAGATCGGGTTGAATCATCAACTTCTTCTCGTGAACGGACTATTACAGGATAAGGTGGCACAAGATCCTGTTTCACTTGCTTTTTACAACAAACAGCAACAAGCTTTAAGAACGATGCCAGAGGGACTGAAGCAGTTGGTGGCTTATTCTCTTCCGTTCGTGGCGTATTCATTGACAGGAGTCGAGAACCTGCGCCACTTATTCAAGTCAACGATACCGGCATATTCCGTTCAAGATCAGGACTTGTCTATTGAAACGGAAAATCTGAACGATCTCATTGAAGGTTTCTCCCGTAATGAAACATCTTTAATTTTCACCATGGGGAAAGGCGGAGTCGGAAAAACAACCGTAGCCTCCGCCATCGCTGTAGGGCTCGTTGAAAAAGGGCATAAAGTTCACTTAACGACGACGGATCCGGCAGCTCATATCCACTACCAGTTTGAGCAGGATGCAGTAAACGAACGCTTGACGATCAGCCGCATTGACCCGAAAACGGAAGTGGAAAAATATAAGCAAGAGGTGTTGGATCAGGCGAAAGAGAATGTCGATGAGGACGGACTTGCTTATCTTGAGGAAGACTTGAATTCCCCTTGTACCGAAGAAATTGCCGTCTTCCGCGCATTCAGTGAAGTGGTGGCACGATCGGAGGATGAAATCGTCGTCATCGACACGGCCCCTACCGGCCACACCCTTCTGCTACTGGATGCAGCAGAATCATACAGTAAAGAAATCGAGAAATCGACAGGTGACGTCCCTGCGAGTGTTAAAGAGCTCCTGCCAAAGTTGCGAAATGCGGAGGAAACGGCTGTGGTCATTGTCACCTTGGCTGAAGCAACACCCGTCTTGGAATCGTCCCGTCTGCAGGAGGACCTTAAGCGCGCTTCCATCACTCCAAAGTGGTGGGTGATCAACCAAAGCCTGCTGGAGACCAAGACGAATGATCCCGTTTTAAAGGGGAAAGCACAATCTGAAAAGGACTGGATTTTGAAAGTACAGAACCAGTTTGCAGAAAAGACAGCGACGATCCCATGGATGGCAGAAGATAAAATCGGATATAACAAGTTGAAAGAATATCTCATAAACTAGTGGAGGTACCGACATGAAAAACTATCATGAACTAATCAAGGACCGCATTTATATAGGCGGAGCGGAAGATGCAGAAGAAGCCGTGAAGCACGAATCCATTGATCTTGTCTTCGATTTAAGGGCGGAGTCACCACAAAGTGATGCAGTGTATTCACGCATTCACAGCCCGATCGTCGACAACGAAGGGGATCAAGATGACTCCATCAAGGCTTCCATCGAGCAAGTGGTAACAGCCTATAAAGACGGGAAGAACATTTATTTCCACTGTCAGGGAGGCAGCAACCGTACAGGTACAGTCGCGGTTGGAACCCTTCTTGAACTTGGATTCGCCGAAACGTTGGAGGAAGCGGAAGCCATGGCCCAAGAGTCCCGTCCTAAAATCAATGTGAAACCTGAAATGATGGAGTCTTTACGGAAGCTTTACCCGAATAAATAGGAGGGAACACATATGCACATTACAGATCAAGCGAGAACCGTATTAACGGAAGTGTTACAAGAACAGGGAGCAGAAGGTATCCGTTTATCGTCCACAGCAGGCTGCTGCGGCCCCCAGATCGCCGTATCCATGGACGACCCGGAACCGACAGACACGATTGAAACCATCAATGGCATCCGCGTTGCCATCGCCCCTTCAATGGAGGGAACAGATGCATACACGATCGATATCGAAACTACCCCTGATGGAGTAGGGCTGGTCCTGATCGGTGCCAATCAATGTTGTTAACATAAAGAGGCCGCTGCATATGAGCAGCGGCCTCTTTTCAATTTATCAGATGAGATAGAATATAAACCCGGATACGGTAGACATGGTGATCACTGATAAAACAAAGGTCATGACCAGTTGTTTTTTGAAAATCGATTTTAGAAGGACCACTTCAGGAAGACTGGCTCCAGCTGAACTGATCATCATCGCCATAACAGGTCCGAGTGCCATTCCTTTCATAATCAGAATCTGTGAAATGGGGATCATACTTGAAAGACGTATATATAAAGGAACCCCGACAATGGCTGCGATCGGTATGAGCCACCAATGCTCTCTCCCAAAGAAACCGGAAATCCACTCAGTCGGAACGAGTCCGTGTATGACGGCACCGATGGCAGCTCCAATAATGAGGTAGGGATAAACGCTTCTCATCAAGTCAATGGTTTCCTTCCAAGCCCCCTTCAAGGAGAACTTTTTCTCTTCTTCATTAAACCCGGTCATCATGACGTTCTTGACATACTTTTCAAATCCGAATGCCTCGAGCAGGAAGCCGACGCTAATAGAGAAGATGGTCGTAATCACTGTATAAATAAAGGCTACTTTCCACCCGAGTACGACCCCCATGATCGTGAGGATCGTGGGGTCTGAAACGGGTGAAGCGAATAAGAAGATCATCACAATTCCAAACGGCAGTTTCTTTTTTAACATATTCACGACAACAGGTATCGTAGAACATGAGCAAAATGGTGTGACAAATGCAAAAACGATTGCAGCGGCGGCACCCCAAGCCTTGTTTTTCCCGGAAATCATTTTCTCGATTTTTTCATAAGGGATGAATCCTTGCAGTAAACTGATGGCAAATGAAATGACCACAAACAAGACCGTTAATTCCAGTGCAATTTCCAGAAAGCTTTTAACTGTTTCCCCCCACATAGTGACCGTCCCCTTTCCTGATTAAACTGCCGGGCAGCAAGGGCCGCAGCATAGTTGGTCTTCGATTTTCTTAGTGTTGATGGATGATGCCGGTTTAGCGTGATACATGGCTACCCTTTCCTGCATGTCGCTTCTTTTTTCCTTTAAGATCATTTCTTCTTTATAGAAGTTAATCATTTGTATCTCCTCCATTAATCAAAATAAGTTGATTTATTAATCAAAAAAAATTGATATAACATTTAAAAATTTAACGGGAAGGCCTGAATAGACAACATAACTCTTCTGACAGGAGGTGGTTGATCTCATCCTGGTTCAAACTGTAATAGCTCCATGTTCCTTTTGTTTCTTTCTTCACAATGTTCGCATCTAGAAGGATCTTCAAGTGATACGATAATTTCGACTGCTTCATATCCATCAATGGAGCCAGGTCACATACGCACATTTCGCCTTTCATCGTCAATATGTTCATGATTTGAAGTCTTTTTTGATCGGCAATGGCTTTGAACTTCTGTTCGTAGGTTTCAAAGATTTTTAAGTTGGATACATCTTGTAATGGGATGTCATTTGTCATCATACGTGCCTCGTTTCTCTATCAATTTTTCTTGATGTAATCATCTTATATCCATTATTTTTATGTGTCAAGAGTTAAATCAAATATATTTGATGTATTGGTGTTATCCTATGCAACAAACTGGAGGTCGGTTCCTAAAATCAATTTTTTTTGATTTATTAATTGCTATTCTGAAAAGTGAAACATATACTAATAGTATAAATCAAATAAAGTTGATGTATACAATTAATCAATTTTTTTAATTTGAAAATGGAAGGGGATGGATGATATGAATTTCATTAAGATTTTACTGGGGGATAAGAAAAGCGATTCCGAAGAGTGCTGTCAAATCGAGATAAAAGAAGTGAAACAAGAACAGTGTTGTTCTGCTGAAGAAAACGAAGGAAGCCCCTGCTGCTAAGATTAATACGGAATGAACGGAACCCCTTCGGCCAGTGAGCCCAAGGGGTTCTATCATTTCACGATCATCACAGGACACTTCACTCTTTTCGCTACCTTATGACTCACGCTCCCCAAGACCATTTCCTGAAGGGTATTCAACCCTCTGCTCCCAATCACCACTGCGTCAAATTGGTGTTCGTTCGCGTGCTTGACGATGGTGGGACCCGGTTCCCCGTGCAAATAATGTGTTGTATAGTTAATCTTCGCATGTTTGATCTTCTGTTCGATTAGTAAAAGTTTCTGCTTTCGATGTGCAGCTGCGTCGGTTCCCCAATGCTGCAGTACATCATCTTTTGACTGTTTTCCGTCAATGACATATACCACTTCAATGGTGCCGTTCTTTTGGCAGGAGGCAAGGGCGATGGCTTTTTCAGTCGCTCTAATAGAATGGTCGGACCCATCAGTTGCTAATAAAATTTTACTGAACATGAATGAATCTCCTTTCTATGTTGTTTCAAGATATATATATGGTATTCGACTATCACCATCTATTATCCTTTACGATGAATCTAATAGAAGTCGAATTGTAACGAAATTATGCGTATATAAAAGTAAATGAAAGAAAAATAGGTTTGTCATCGTTTTAATGGACACTTCACAATCGGTGGAATTCGTTATATAATGTGCCTTGTGTTTAACGGACCCGACTTTCATGAGAGTTGAAAGTCAACAAAAAATTCTAAATAAAGAGGTGCATAATGAATTTATCAACAATTAAATCTCAGTGGTTTGGAAACATCCGTGGGGATGTCCTGGCAGGAACGGTTGTAGCCATGGCTTTGATTCCCGAGGCCATTGCGTTCTCGATCATAGCGGGTGTCGATCCGATGGTCGGATTGTACGCTTCCTTCTGTATTGCCGTGGTCATTGCGTTTGTAGGTGGGCGCCCCGGCATGATTTCCGCCGCGACCGGTGCAACAGCTCTGGTGATGGTTAATCTTGTGGCCGATCACGGGCTGCAATATCTACTGGCCGCCACCATTCTGACGGGTGTCATTCAGATCATTATGGGTGTATGTAAGTTAGGACGATTAATGAAGTTTGTTCCCCGTTCCGTCATGATCGGATTTGTGAATGCTTTGGCTATTTTGATCTTTACAGCGCAACTGCCACACTTTGTAGGGGAGACATGGGTGATGTATGCGATGGTTGCCGGTGCGTTGGCGATTATTTATATTCTCCCACGCTTCACCAAAGCGGTTCCATCTCCTTTGGTTGCCATCATAGCCATCACAGTGGTCGCTGTTTTGATGAATAGTGATGTGCGGACTGTTGGTGACATGGGGCAGCTGACTCAGTCGTTACCGATCTTCTTGATCCCGGATATTCCATTTACCTTTGAAACGTTACAGATCATTTTTCCCTATTCGCTATCCATTGCCATTGTCGGATTGGTTGAATCCTTATTGACCGCATCCATCGTGGATGATATGACGGACACAACAAGTGATAAGAACCAGGAAGCAAAGGGACAAGGGGTTGCGAATATCGTTTCTGCTTTCTTTGGCGGAATGGCAGGGTGTGCCATGATCGGTCAATCGGTCATCAACGTGAAGTCAGGCGGAAGAGGACGTTTGTCTACCCTGGTAGCCGGTGTATTCTTAATGATCCTGATTCTGTTATTAAACGATTTCCTTGTCACCATTCCAATGGCTGCCCTAGTCGGTGTGATGTTCATGGTTTCCATCGGGACATTCGATTGGGCTTCCATTAAGAATCTTCATAAGACGCCATTATCCGATACGGTCGTGATGCTGGCTACGGTCATTACCGTACTCCTGACACATGATCTATCAAAAGGGGTTCTGGTTGGAATCATCTTGAGTGCCATATTCTTTGCCTCCAAGATTTCGAAAGTGAAGATCACGACGTTATCCACCGATCAACCGCATAAAAAGGTGTATCGGGTTTCAGGTCAGTTGTTCTTTGCTTCCGTAACCGAGTTCGTTGAATCATTTGATTTCACTGAACAGGTGAAGGAAGTGACACTGGACCTTACAGATGCCCATCTTTGGGATGACTCGGCTGTAGGGGCCATCGATAAAGTGGTTATCAAATATCACCAGAACGGTGTAAAAGTCACCTTGATCGGATTGAACGAAGAAAGCAATAAACTTGTGAACAGGCTGGCTGTTCACAATCAGCCGGGCGGACTTGATAAAGCCGTCGGACATTAAAAAAAGAAAGCTCTTTGTCTGTGGGGGACAAAGGGCTTTTTTTGTTTGTCACTTATTAAAGGTAGCTCATGCAGAAAAACCAATGATCATTTTCTTGAGTAGTTAGCGAGGTTTTGGAATAATGGGGAAAGAGATTGAACGTTCTCTATGGTTTAGCCGAGCCAAGTTGCCCCTCGAAAGGCTACTCTACCATGCCCTTTGGAAATTCTACTTGATCATAAAGGAAAACCACCAACCAATCGAGAAATACCTATATTAAGAGATGACGCAAGCTTATAATAAGGGAATGATAAACATGAATCTACAGTATGAAGTAATTCCTGAAGAACAGGCCGAATCCTGCCGGGATCTGTGCAATGAACTGATGCTCTTCCAGAAGTCGAAAGCATCTATTGCGCCGGAGCGGTTTGACAGCATGAATTTTGACACGCGGATGCTTCCGTCTATAAAAAATGCCGTACATAATTACCTGGTGATCGTGAAGGATCACGATCGACAGGACGAAATCATCGCCTATGTGTATACGAACATCTCACCAAAGGAAGCCTATTCGAATGACTTTGCCACGTTTTTCGACCTTTCGACTGTCCAAAAAGAGAACGTAGGATGTCTCTCGCAGTTTTACATAAAAGAAGGGTATCGCCAATTTGGGATCGGATCGAAACTGTACAACATGTCGATGGAATGGTTGGCAGAGTTTGACGATGTCGAGGATTATTTTGTCTTCACCTCGAATGGGAATGATGATGCCCTGGCATTTTATCAGAGAAAGGGATTCACGATTTCCCATGATATACTGGACGGTTTTATCACGGTCTTACGAAGAAAAGCAAAAATAAGGAGGAAATAATATGGACGTCTTTACGAGCTATTTAGAAGGGATCGATAACCCCGATCATCGCAATCGAATGGAGGAAATCCTGACGTGGGTGGGGGAGACATTCCCACAACTGGAACCAGCCATCAAGTGGAATACGCCGATGTTTACCGATCACGGGACCTTTATCATCGGGATTTCGACTGCGAAGCACCATGTAAGCGTTGCACCTGAAGAAGTCACAATGGTGCATTTCGCCGACCGCATTAAAGAAGCCGGCTACAGTGCGACCAAAGGGTTGTTTCGCATTCCTTGGAAAGATCCAGTCGATTACAGACTGCTTGAAGATATGATCACCTATAATATTCAGGAAAAAGCTGAATTCTCGGGATTTTGGCGAAAATAGAAGAGAGGAGTGGTGCATGTGATCAAGCCTAATCGCAAGGTGGATGGATTTATAAAAAAAGCGAAACAGTGGCAGGAAGAATATGAAAGGCTGAGAAGTATTCTTCTTTCCTTTGACGAGCTGGAGGAGGAAATCAAGTGGATGCATCCATGCTACACATTAGGTGGTAAGAACATTGTGCTTATGCATGGATTCAAAGACTACTGTGCCCTCCTGTTTCACAAAGGGGCGTTACTTAAGGATTCTCAAGGGGTTCTGATTCAACAGACGGAAAATGTGCAGGCGGCACGCCAGATCCGGTTCACTACTGCAGAAGAAATCATTGAAATGAAGCCGATCCTGGAAGCGTACATACAGGAAGCGATAGAAGTCGAAAAAGCAGGACTACAAGTGGAACTGAAAAAGACGGAAGAATATTTCGTGCCAGATGAACTGGAGCATAAATTCGAAGAAATGCCAGAGTTGAAAACGGCATTTGAAGCCTTGACGCCTGGACGCCAGCGTGCCTACATCCTTTATATTTCAAAAGCGAAACAAGCGAAAACCCGGGAGTCGAGGGTGGATAAATATGTCCAGCATATTTTGGACGGTAAAGGATTAAATGATTAAAGAATGATGAAAGCAGGGAACGAAATGAGAAGCTCTTTTCCACTTATTGAAACCGACAGACTGATATTACGGGAAGTCCTCTCATCTGATGCTCCAGATATGTGGACGTACCTTTCTGATGAAAAGGTGGTCCAGCATATGGGGCTGCCTCCATTTCAATCCGTTCAAGAGGTACAGGGTGAAATTGATTGGTATAAGGAAATCCGAGAAAACGGTTCGGGCATTCGATGGGGGATAACGTTGAAGGACGAAGGAAAGGTCATTGGAAGCTGTGGTTTCCTGAATCTACATCCAAAGCACTTTAGGGCGGAAGTAGGATTTGAATTGAACAGGGAGTATTGGGGGCAGGGGATAGCAGGAGAAGCACTGGATGCTGTGGTCAATCATGGGTTTACACACCTTAATCTTGAGAGGATTGAAGCCTTGATTATACCTGAGAATGACGCCTCGAGAAAACTGGTGGAAAAGAAGGGCTTTCACAGAGAAGGTCTGCTCAGACATTATGAATATACGTGTGGGCAGTTTGATGATTTACTTATGTTCTCTCTTTTAAAAGGGGACAATAAAGAAAAAAGGGATGAGGTCTAAAGAGGGCTTCATCCCTTTTTCATACTTCCATAAAAAGGGCTTGCGGTTTCCACTGCGAGTTTCGCCTGCAACTGGGAGACTGTGAGAAATTCATACCCTTCCTTCTCAAGCAAGGTCAATAACCCTGGAAGTGCATCGGCCGTGGTGGAGTGCACATCGTGGAGGAGGATGATTGCCCCGGGAGCGATTTCCTTCTGCACGACAGAATGGATGGCGGCCGCATTCTTGTTTTTCCAGTCTAGGGAGTCGACGGACCAGAGGACGAGTGATGTCCCATTATCATTGGCTACCGTTTCTACGTCTCGATTGATCGCACCATAAGGCGGGCGCAGCATGACAGGGATTTCCTCCGTCGCAGCCGTGATTTTTTGACGGGAAGCCAGGACTTCCTGAACCATTTGCTCTCTGCCGATCTTCGTCAAATCTTTATGATGATCCGTATGATTGCCGATTTCATGTCCGGCTTCTGCGACACTTTTCGCAACGGCCGGGTATTTCTCTGCTTGACTGCCTAACATGAAAAAGGTCGCCTTGACGTCATGTTCTTTCAGTACGTTTAAAATCCGTGGTGTCACGTAAGGGTCGGGACCGTCATCAAAGGTAAGGGCCACATATTTCTCTCCCATTCCCGTCGACGCCTCTGCTACTTCTAGGTCGTCGGCTGTCTTATCATCAAGATAGGGGAGAAGGGCATGGATGGGGAGTTCCACCCGGGTGGGACCGGCTTCATTGATATCATTGAAGTACAAGGTAAGTGCCTTCCCGTTTAATGTCCAATTCCACGAGGCCGGATCCTTTAAAATCTCCTGAAGTTCCGCATTGGGCTGCCCTTGAAGACGGGTCCGGATCATTTGGATCAACTCATCATTCGTCGTCATGATGTCCGGCAGCTTGACGAACTTCTCTTCTGACACATCGAGGGTGAAGGTCTTCACATGCTCCTTTCCCCGGACATCATTGACCAGCTGATACGAGTGAAACATGATGCTATATGTATCATGGGTCGATTTCCTGCTGTCGGCCTGGATGATGAGGTGGGCCCGGTACCCTTCCCCAAGCTCTTTCTTGTTTTCCTTCACCCTTTTTAAGAAGTCTTCCTTTTCTTTCTTGATCCAGTCTTTAAGAGGCTTCTTGATTTGTGGATCCTCCATAACGGGGGTTTTAATGGACATCGTGTACGTATCTGTATCCGTCGATTCCGTCTTGAAGTCAATGCTCACTGGAGAGGCTCCTTCCGATTCAGGGTCGAACCGGATCGCATCGACGAGCTGGGCCATCCCATAAACGAAAGAAAATCCTATTATGATCAGCACAACCCACCCAGGCCAACGTATCCGCTTGAATGGTATCTTTTTCAGCATATGTCATCCTCTTTTCTGATAAAAAGGTATTTGGAATAATTTTGGCAATTCCAATTATTTCAAATTATTAGAGACAATTCAATGCCTATTTTTTATTTTTTTGAATAAATGGAAAATGGTGGTTTTTGTGAAACTTAACGGGCATCACAATCGTCTATTAAAGAAGAACGTTCTTTAGAAAGGCGGGAATCAATGTGAAAAGATATTCCTGGATTAGTTATCTCTCCGTGGGAATTCCAATGGTCCTTCTTGGGCTTCTGTTCGTCGTTTCAACGATACCCAATGAATCAGTCGTGAAAACGATTTTTTATAGCCTCTATATCGGAGCACCACTCTCCATTGTACTGAGTGTCATTGCTCTATGGAAACGGAATGAGAGAAACGCCTTGGCCTCAGTTGGTTTAATATCAGCGGTTCTCTTAACGGGTTCCATTTTTTATGTACTGATGCTTGGGTTTGGTATGGGTGAGGCCTGAGGGCAGAGTAGCTTGATTGGCTGGTTTTTTGTTTAACTGTTCGGAGAATAAGGGACTATACGATTTCGAAAGGGGACTGAACACATTGGCAACGTGGATGGTACATTTCAGAATTGCAGAGAATCTATTGAATAGTGGCTTACAGGTAGCGGAAAAAGAGTTTCTCGTCGGGAATATCGGACCGGATTGCGGGCTGCCCAATCCAGAAACAGGAATCTTCTTTCCTGACAAAATTGCCACCCATTTTAAGGATGAGGGGAAAATAAATCCTGAATTGTTTTTGCAAAAGTACATACAGAAGGAAGACGATTTCACCAATCCACGCTCCTCTTTTTATTTAGGTTACTATCTTCATCTCGTGACCGATGTGGAGTGGAGCAAGATGCATCAGAAAAAGAAGAAAGAACCGGGTTATCAAACCATACTCGGTACGCCCGAATACACGAGAAAGGTAAAAGGAGACTGGTACGGTTCGGACTTTGTCTATTTACAGGAATACACGGATACAATTTTTCATCGAGTTTTTCAACATATTGAGAGTTTCCCTGATTACCTGGACATTTTTCCCGAAAATCAGATTACGAGACAGATCAAGCGGATCACGGAGTTTTATTATAGCGATTCCTATGCATTTGCCTTGGAACCGGAATACAGGTTTAACTATTTAACTCCTGATGAAATTTCACAGTTTGTTGAGGAGGCGACGGAGAAGCTGGTGGATATCATTCAGATAAACTTCCAAGAGAAGGTTATCTATGACTCTATAAAGAAATAATTCAATTGAAATAATGAGAGGAAGGGTGCCACAGCATGAAGGAAGAACAGGCAAAGAAGCATATCCATCTCATACTGGGGTATTCAGGACTCCTTCTCATAGGCTTGGCAATCTTCAGGAATCTGTCCGTTGTAAAGGATCATGTTGGTTATGGTTTCCTGACGTTCGGATCCCTTTTCCTGATCGTGTATTTCAACTTTGCAGATGACAGAATCGGTGCTACGAGGAAAGAAAAGGCGTTTTATTGAATAGGGTTAATAGGGGCGCTGGGGATGATTGCGTTCTATTCAAATTAGTTCTGTGGAGAAGGAGCGGAAGAGAATGATGGATTTTATAATCAAAGTCTTGTTGTACATGATCTTCTTAGTAGGAGCCCTTTATTTTTATTTCGGAGGCACGAAAAGAGCCAAGAATGGTCACTTTACTCTCATTATAACCATCAGTGTGGTGTTATTAAGCTACTATTATTGGTTCCACATTCAACTATAGAAATGAAATCCATAGAAAGTGAGTGCCTGCGCAGATGAACAGCATCCTGAATGGACTCTATCAATTTATTTTGTATATTGGTGTATTCATATTAATCTTTTATGTGAGTGAGAAAACAGCCAGGAAGAAATGGAAGATTGTGAGGAGGCCAGAAGCGGAGGAAGTCAATTCCCTTCATAAATGGGGGAAACGGATTCTGGGGATTATTCTCTTCTTCAACTTCGTATTTTTTCCGTCAGGGATAAAGAATGCGGTGATTATCATGGTTATTTTCCTATTTAACGCTTGTATGCAGTGGAAGTCGGGAGAGAAAGAATACATCATTACCATACTCGGCCTCGTTATATTCATTATATTTATTACGTTGGGATACACGCTTCATATTTTTTCTGAATAACAAAAGGGAGGCATCATCCTACCACAGGATGATGCCTCCCTTTATATTAGCTCGAACGCGATATGAGTGTCTCCTCGGGTGCCTGTTCTATCTTCTTGATGAAGAAGGATAGGACTAAGCTAACGGCTCCGATGATCATGATGGCAAAGTAGGTATCGTTGATGCCTCCGATGGATGCTTCCATGATCATATGGGCTTTCGATGCGCCTGTGCCTTCCATCATGATGTCCTGGAGATGATCTTTCGTCCGGCTCGTCATGATCGTGACAAGGAGGGACGTCCCAATGGCACCCGCGACCTGTCTTGCCGTATTGGAGATGGCGGTCCCATGGGAATGGAGACTTGATGGCAACTGGTTCAACCCGGCCGTCTGCAGCGGCATCAGGAAGAGGGCCATCCCGATTCGACGTCCGGCGTACATCAGGATCAGATGCATATAGCTCGTGGAATCTGATAAATCCGTAAACGTGTACGTCGTGACCAGTATGATGGTGATTCCGATAACCGAAAGCCATTTTGCCCCGAAACGGTCGAATAATCTTCCCACGGCAGGACTCAACAGCCCCATCAGTAATGCACCTGGGAGCATCAGGAATCCCGCTTCTAAGGCGGTGAATCCACGGGCGTTTTGAAGATACAACGGAAGCAGGATCATATCTGCATACATGACCATCGTAATCACGCAATTGATGAGGGTAGTCAACGTGAACATATTATAACGGAACGCTCTAAGATCAAGAAATGGTCGTTCCGTGACCAGCTGTCTCCAAGAGAACAGAGCTACGGCCAAAAATCCGACCATCAGTGTGGCAATGACCTCGAAACTGCCCCAGCCTTCACTTCCCGCTTCACTGAACCCATAAAGCAAGGCTCCGAATCCAATCGTGGAAAGGATCAAGCTGACGATATCCATCTTGCTTTCAATCGTTTCCGACACATTCCTGAGAAAAATAAATCCGCACACGATGATGATCAGAATGAACGGAATCATTCCATAGAATAACGTCTGCCAAGGAAACACATCAAGGACATAGCCTGTCAGTGTCGGGCCGATTGCCGGAGCGAAAATGATCGCGAGGCCGACGGTCCCCATGGCGGTTCCCCTTTTTTCCGGAGGATAGAGTTTCAGCACTACGTTCATCAGGAGCGGCATGATGATCCCGGTGGACGCAGCCTGAATCAGCCGGCCGGTCAGTAAAACAGGAAAATTGGGTGCTAGGGCCGAGACAACCGTACCGACAAGGAAGATCAGCATGGCACTAAGGAATAACTGCCTCGTCGTATAGCGTTGCATTAAAAAGCCGGTGACGGGTATCAGTACTCCGTTCACGAGCATATAACCCGTCGTCAGCCATTGCCCGGTGGATGCATCAATGCTGAACACATCCATGATCGTGGGTAGGGCGACGGTCATGGTGGTTTGATTAAATATCGTAAAGAAGGCACCCAGGATCATGATGGTCATGACGGGTCCTTTTTTTATGGAGCTTGTAGCGGTGCTCAATCCTTTCCACTTCCTTTCATGGGCTTAATTTACAATGTGTAGTATACTAAACAAAACATAAATTAAATTATAGAAGCTATCCCGGAAGCTTTCAATGAACAGTACGGCGGGTTGTGTTGATTAGTTTA
The DNA here is from genome assembly GCF_037046045.1 of Rossellomorea sp. LJF3. Lineage (NCBI taxonomy): Bacteria > Bacillati > Bacillota > Bacilli > Caryophanales > Bacillaceae > Rossellomorea > Rossellomorea sp. LJF3. Next base: position 182,868 of record NZ_JBANLY010000004.1, read on the forward strand.
CACTCTGAAAGACCTTGTTGTTTAATACCGTGAAACTAAACAGAATCAACGAAATCGTCAATTAATCTAGGGGAAAGGAGAGATGCTATGAGTAATAAGAAGAAACAGACCGATCCTAGAATCCTTCGAACACGCCAGCTATTAAAGGACGCCTTTGTCCAATTGCTGCAGGAGATGGATCTTGAGAAACTGACCGTCAATCGGCTCACAGAAGCGGCCACCATCAATCGGGTGACGTTCTACCTGCATTATCAGGACATTTCGGATATGCTGGATAAGATGGCCGATGAGATGATCCTCGAGATTTCAAGCGTGTTGGGAGAACCGGAAACGGACGAGCACCCGGATCATGAAGAAAATATCAGGGTTCTGGAGAGATTCCTTGAACATATCTCCCTGAACGGGAAGTTTTATAAAACGGTTCTTGCAACGAGGAGAATCCCGATCTTCAAAGAGAGGATCCTGACCTTTTTTACAGACTGGCTCGTGACAAGGATCGAAAGCAGGGGAGAGGCGTCTTTCGTGCAAAAAGCAGGTATTCAGCAGGAGATCTTCATATGGTACGACGCCGCGGCGATCATCGGGACCATTGAATCGTGGCTGCGGAATGATATGCCCTATACCCCCGCATTTCTGGCACGGCAATTTTACTTGATCCATACGAGAGGATTCGATCAACGATAAAGATGAAAGGAGGGAGACAACATGACGAAAGAAGAACTGGAATACAAAATGAACGAAGTGAAGTTGGATTATATCCGCATCCAGGGGGATCTTGAGAAGCTCGAAACCTTCGGCAGAAATACGGATATCCAGCAAAGGAAATTGGACGAACTTGAGACTGAGCTTTCAGATTTACGTAAGCAGCTGGAGGCGATCGATGTTTGATGAATATTGAGGTGCGAAGGAAAATAGGTATATAGAAAGACAAAGGGTACAAGATTCATCTTGTACGATGCTCTTTGATTGGAGCTGATTTCTATGTATCGAAACCGGGACAGACAGGTCAATATCGTCATTATGGTGCTCTTATGCATCCTGATCTTTCATATCATCCGCATCATTCTCCATGTACGAGTCTATTTCGTCTACAGCATGGGGATGGGATATCTTTTATTTCTGGGAATGATCATTTTCCTTATTCTTTTCCTGCTATTTAAAAGATGAGGAAAGGGGCACTTTTCTTGATTGGAAAAGTGCCCTTTTTTTGTTGTGGAGAATCACATATAGGAAAATTATGTTAAAATGTAGAAAATGCTCAGTACATTAAATTGGAGGTTCACTATGAAAAACAGAAATCGATTGGCTTTTCTCATATCAGTCATCGTATTGGTCGGGTTTCCCATTCTGTTTCTCTTCGTCTCTTTGTATACGGGAGAATGGGGATATCTGATGTGGAGTCTTCCGCCATCATTTTTAGCAGGATTTACGGGGTTGATCTTTACACTTCAAACGATTAAAAAAGAAAAGAGTCTATCGAAATAAAACCAGATAGCGAGGTTCGGAATGTACATCTCTAAATTAAATCATGAACATCTCACATATGACCAAATGACACATTTATTATTCTCATCTATTCATGACGATCAATTGAAAGGGGATTGCATCTTTGTTGCAGGCAGCAGTAAGGCAGTGAAGTACCGATTGCCGAAAGCGGTTGAGCTTTACAAACAGGGGAGAGCCGGTAAGATCTTGTTTTCCGGTGGTGTGAAGTGGCAGGGAAGCGAATATACAGAAGCCGAAGAATTAAAGAAGGGAGCCATTTCACTAGGGGTTCCGGAAAAAGATATCTTAATAGAAACGGTTTCCCTACATACATTAGAGAATGTGTTGGCTTCCCTTCTTGTCCTCGACCGGGAATTTCATCTGCACAACATCCGGCGGCTGCTCGTCGTGACGACTTCCTATCATATGAGAAGGCTTCACCTCACACTGAAAACGTATATGCCGGACTGGATCTCATTCACCCTATGCCCTGTGGATGATGACAATACCAACGAAGATAATTGGTATCTGAGTGAAACAGGTATAAAACGCGTCACTGGGGAAACGGGGAAATTGATTCGGTACGTGAAGCAGGGAGCATTGAAGGATGAAGAAGTTGATATTCATTTAAATACAGGAGCGAATATATGAAAAAAGAAAAAATGTACCCGAGATTCTGGCTGTTTGCCATATACTTCACCGGCTTTTGGATTTTGTATGGCTGCTTTATCCTGTTCCAAGATGCAGTCATCGAAAATCATTTCGATAGTCAGCCACTCTATCTGATCGGAGGCATGACCGTTATGTTGTTACGTTCAATGCAAGGATATAAAAAGACCAAGAGGCATGAGGGAGAAGTATCACAAAAATAAGAGGAAATCATGAAAGACTTTCGATCTCCTATCATCAGTGGAATCAAGGAAGTAGATTGACTTTGTCTCGATTTGAAATAATCGGTATATAAGTGATTAACAAGGAGGGGGAAAATGCGCAACGATCGATTTTTTCTGGAATTGGCGCTTGAAGAAGCCGAAAAAGCATTAAGCAATCAGACGTATCCGGTAGGGGCTGTCATTGTGGATGAAAATCAGAATATCATCTCCACAGGGAGAAACCGTGTTTATGAATAATGTAACCAAAGCATTATTGTCTCACTATCAACATCATCATCTAAAACACCGTCCCTTCATCGTCGGAATCGATGGCTTGGGTGGATCGGGAAAGACGACCCTTGCCCGAAACGTCAAACAAGAATTAATGCTCGCAAAGTGTGACGCGGTCATCCTCCATATGGACGACTACATTGTGGAAAAGAACGAACGGTATGGAACAGGGAACGAGGAATGGTATGAATACTTCGCCCTTCAGTGGAATATTGAACAGCTTCGGAAAGAACTTTTCCAAAGGTTACATGAAGGCTGTGACTCTATCACTTTACCTTACTATAAATCCAGTACTGACTCAGTCGTATCGAAATTTATCCACCTTCACGGGGCAAAGGTTGTCCTGATTGAAGGCGTCTTCCTGCAGCGGAAAGAGTGGCGCAATTTCTTCGACTATGTGATTTTTTTGGATTGTTCCCCCGAACTCAGAACCGAAAGAGTCATCGGGCGGGACACCTACCTCGGGGATAAGCAGGCTAGGATCGAAAAGTATAAGAGAAGATACTGGCTGGCGGAGGAGCATTATCTTCTTCAGGAGAACCCGGCGGGACAGGCGGACTATATTGAAAGAATCTGAAAATGTCGTAAATTGTTGAAATATTCTCTATCCTCATCTGTTTTTTTGCTAAAATAGAACTATATATAAACAGAAGGCGAATGGTGCCCAGATGAGTATAGTGAAAGATTTCCTCCTGCAACTCACACTTATGATCATACCGATATTCAGTTATTTCACCTTTATTCTGGAAAAAGTAAAGAATGACCGCACAATCAACATGTTCGTGACCCTGTTGTGGGGAGTGTCCATCCTGTTATGTATGTCGTTCCCAGTGGAATATGCGGGGGGAGCCCGCCTCGATTTGCGCTTTATTCCGCTCCTTCTCGGAACATTATATCTCGGGATGTGGCCGGGGTTATTTCTGTCCATCCTGATTATCTTATATCGCTTGACCTCAGGAATCACCATGGGCCTTTATACGACAATCCTTGTTCTGATCATCACCCTGCCTGTCATTTTGTATGTTCAACGAATGTTCATACGGGTGAAAAAGGATCGAAGAGTGATGATTGCAACGGGATTATCCTTCCTGTATTGTCTCTGTGGCATGACGGTGTTCAGTCTTATGAATGGAATTTCAATCACCGTTTTGAAAGTGCAGGGTATCCATCTTCTTTTTACCGTCGCCGTTACCTGTTTCTGCACGGTATTAATTGAGAAGATCCGTGAGACCCATCAGCTGAGGCTTGAGGTCCAGGATGCGGAGAAATTCAGGATGATCAGTGAGCTGACCAGTGTGTTTGCCCATGAAATCCGAAATCCCATGCAGGTGACCCGGGGTTTTCTTCAGCTCCTCGATGAGCCGGAGCTGCCTCATCATAAAAAAGAATATATCAAGGTGTCCATTGAAGAATTGGACCGTGCCAATGAAATCATCAACGACTTCCTGGCATTCGGCAAGCCCTCCATGAATACATACGGGACCATCAATGTCGGTGAACAGTTAAAGCGTGTCACCACGCTCATTCAAACATTTAGCATAAACCAGCAGGTGGAGTTCAAATCCAATATATCGGATGAATGTTGGATTAAAGCAAATCCTCAAAAGCTGAACCAGTCCCTGATCAATATCCTGAAAAATGCCGTGGAATCCATGCCCGATGGTGGAACCGTCTGGATTGCCTGCTATCCATCCGATGACGGACAAATCAGGATCTCCATCAAAGACCAGGGAATCGGCATGAACCCGAAACAAGTCGACCGCCTTGGCTCTCCATATTATTCTCTCAAAGAAAAGGGTACCGGGCTCGGGATGATGGTCAGCTATCAAATCATCCGTTCCTTCAAAGGGCGCATCACGGTGGAAAGCGAAGAAGGGGTCGGTACGGAGTTTGTCATCGAATTTCCGCGTGTTGAAACCTGAAAAACGGTTTAGACCTTTATTGGTCAAAGCCGTTTTTTCTATGGCTTCCACATAAAGAGAATTCGACGTAGCTGCTTGATTCCATTCAAAATCGGCATGATTAAATCCAAACTCGCACGAATATCCTCAGTCTCGCATGGAAAATCCAGAACTCGCACGATTTTTTTAAATCCCGCATGATTACCGGACAAGGAATCTCTTTACCCAAGAAAAGATTGAGTTTATATGAATATTTTGGAATAATTGGTATGTAAAAGACTAGTATTCTTCACAACCAAATTTTTCGGAATATTCACCTAATGGAGGTGCCGCCATGAACAATCCCGCACAAAAAAGAATCCGGGACTACGGAGTAAAAATCGGTAAGTTAGAAACGGGTTCCAACAATTCAATCACGGATGTTGAAGGCGTGAAGGTCGGACAGGTAACACTTAGTGAAAAAGATAAGCAAACGGGCGTCACGGCGATCCTGCCTCACCAGGGAAACCTATTTAAAGAGAAGCTCATCGCCTCCACCCATGTCATCAACGGATTCGGCAAAACACTGGGAACGATCCAGATCAATGAACTAGGAACACTGGAAACTCCCATTCTATTAACGAATACGTTGAGCATCGGTACAGCCGCCGACGCCATGTTCGATTACATGCTCGAACAAAATCCGGAGATTGGCAGAACGACAGGGACCGTCAATCCTGTGGTGTGTGAGTGCAATGACATGTTGTTAAACGATATCAGGGCACGTTTCATCACGAAAGACCATGTCCGTCAGGCGCTGGAAAACACTTCTTCATTCGTTGAAGAGGGGACGGTCGGAGCCGGTACCGGCATGCTCTGCTACTCAATGAAAGGCGGAATCGGGACGGCTTCACGAATCATGAAGATGAACCACGGGACCTACACAATGGGTGTCCTCGTCTTGACAAATTTCGGGATACTAAGCGATCTGACCATAAACGGAAGATCCGTCGGCGAAGAACTGAAGGAAAGAATCCTCCAAACCTGCGAGGAACAGGACAAAGGCTCGATCATCATTATTGCAGGGACGGACCTCCCCGTATCCGAAAGGCAGCTCAACCGGATCATCAAGCGGACGATCACAGGATTATCCCGTACAGGTTCCATCATCACAACCGGGAGCGGCGAAGTGGTCATAGGCTTCTCGACGGCAACGAAAATCCCCCATGACCAAACGTCACAATGCATGTCCGTCCCGATGATTCATGAAGAAGAAATCGATCTTGCATTCCGCGCCATTGGAGAAGCGACGGAAGAGGCAGTATTGAATTCATTGATTACGGCAACGCACGTGGTGGGCAGGGACGGAAATGAAAGACCGGCATTAAAAGATTTACTGGAAAAATACGCTCTAGAGCTATAACCATCTGGGAGGAATTATGGAATCAACATTGATCATCATACGAGGAAATTCCGGAAGTGGAAAAACCACGACCGCCAAACGCCTTCAACAACATCTGGGACGGGGGACGCTCCTCGTTTCCCAAGATGTCGTCCGCCGAGATATGTTAAAGGTCCAGGACCGGGACGGCAACCTGTCCATGGACCTGATCAGGCAGATCACAGAATACGGTAGAGGGAAATGTGAGTACGTCATAGTGGAAGGAATCTTTTCTGAACAGCGCTATGGGGCTATGCTCAGGCAGTTAATCCAATTTTATAACGGAAAAGCCCATACATATTATTACGATTTATCGTTTCAAGAAACCGTCCGCCGACATAACTCCCGTTCAAAAAGGACAGAATTCGGGGAGGACTCGTTACGTGATTGGTGGACTCCGGAGGACTATCTCTATGTGGATGGAGAAGTTCAATTGACGGATGAAATGAAGCAGGATGAGATAGTGGAAATGATTTTAAAACAAATATGAAAAAAGGGAGTGCAACATGTTAAACGTTAAACCATTAGAGGACAGAGACTATGAATTAATCAAAGAAGCAGAAAGAGTCATAGAAACGAATTATCGGTACGGTCGGCATCACATCGGTGCAGCCGTGCGAGCAACATCCGGCAAGGTCTATGCAGCCGTCCATGTCGAAGCAAACGTCGGCAGGATCACCGTATGCGGCGAAGCGATGGCTCTCGGGAAATCCATCTCTGAAGGAGACCACGAATTTGAAACGATTGTCGCAGTAGCCCACCCCCATCCACACGAAGACATCGAGAAATGCTGGGTCGTCGCACCTTGTGGGATGTGCCGGGAATTGATAAGCGACTATGGAAAACATACCGATGTAATCCTTTCGTATGGGGGAGAATTGGTTAAGTGTAATGTGATGGAATTGTTGCCGGAGAAATATTCGAGTGATATGGAATGAAATACAAGGAGGAACCCATGAAAACCAAGGAACAGCAATTATTTTTTATAAACGAGAAAAAAGGATTTACTCCAGAAATCGGAAAACTGGTTTCCATGATGGATTACACGAGACATACCACATGGGAGGAGATCAAAGGGCTGTCACAGGAAGAACTTGATTACCATTTTGATGAGAAAAGCAATTCAATCGGCATGCTTCTGTATCACTTGGCAAGCCTTGAAAAAGCATTTCAAATCATGACATTTGAAGACCGGGATTTGACCGACGCGGAGTGGGAAGGTTTAAGCATAGGCATTGTCCTTGGAGAAGATGCTAAGCAAGAAATCAAGGGGAACGACTTAGCCTTTTATGAGCATTTACTTGACAGCACGAGGACGGAAACACTGAACCTCTTTGCCAAAACAAGTGACGAATGGTTAGAACAGGTTACCCCCTATGGCTGGGATTATCCTGCCAATAACCACTTCAAATGGTTCCACGTGTTTGAAGATGAACTGAACCACCGGGGACAAATCAGAATGATTAAGAAGCGGTTGAACAACGACTAACATTCTATCGAAGGAGGCTACCCATGATCCACTTCAAAAACGACCATCTAACGGTTTTCCAAAGTTCCCTATATCAGACCACCTCAGCCATCGTACAAACCGATGATGTCCTGATTATGACCGACCCCAATTAGCTGCCGCATGAAGTCCAAGCCATTCGGGAGTATGTGGATAGTGAATTAGGTGCCAAGCAGCTTTATATCATCTACACGCACAGTGATTTCGACCACATCATCGGTTCCGGGGCATTTCCGGAAGCAAAGGTGATCGCTTCAGAAGAATTCAAGCATCACGAACACAAAAAGGAAATCATGCAGAAGGTCAGTGAGTTTGACCAGCGATATTATATCAAAAGGGACTACGAGCCCCATTATCCATCAGTGGATCACTCCATATCCCACGACGGAGAAAGGCTCGAACTCGGCTCACTTTCCTTAACTTTTTACAAAGCACCTGGCCACACCCACGATGGCCTTTTCACGGTTATTGAACCATTAGGCATCTTCTTATCAGGTGACTATCTATCCGATGTAGAGTTCCCTTTCATTTTCAGCAGTTACATAGATTATAAGAAAACGATGAAAAAGGCAGCAACGATTCTGGAAACTCACTCTATTCAGGTACATGTCCCTGGGCATGGATCTGTGACAAATAATCCGGACGAGATCATGAAGAGAATCACGGAATCAACCTACTATATCAATCATCTTTTACAGGGTGGGGAAAAGCTCGAAGCCCATTGTCGCGAACAATACCCCTTTTTTGAGGGAATGAAGAGTATCCATTTTGAAAACATAAAGTTGGCTAGAAAAGAGGATGGAGAAGACCACTGACAAATCTTGTTCATGAACAAAAAAGCTGGTCCTTAAATAAAAATAAAATCAAGCGATTTACTAGCAAATAACCCAAAAGGGGACACTCCAATGAAACTCGTCTTACTATTTGGACCCCAGGCCGTGGGGAAAATGACGGTAGGACAAGAACTGGAAAAAAGAACAGAACTGAAATTATTTCATAACCACATGACCATTGAACTGCTTCAGCCTTTCTTCGGTTTCACAGAAGAAATGTGGAGGATTTGCGGAATGATGAGAGAAGAAATTTTTAAATCATTTGCAAAAACAGATCAATACGGGATGATCTTTACCTTCATGTGGGCATTCAACGAAGAAAAGGACTGGAAGTGGGTCGAGAAGGTCACAGACATTTTTGAATCCAACGGGGCAGAAGTCTACTTCGTGGAGCTGGAAACGGATTTGGAAGTACGACTGAAACGGAACATCTCACCGAACCGTCTCCAGCATAAACCGTCAAAACGAAATGTCGAAGACTCCGAGAAGCGATTGCTAGCTTCACTTGATACATTTCGCCTGAATTCGATCGAAGGGGAAATAGAAAGAGAGAACTATATCAAAATCAACAATACAGATATGAGCCCCGAAGAAGTTGCCGAGAAGATAATAGAAGACTTTCAGCTCGAGCGACAGTGAGGGACGGACCTCAAAATGAATGGAAAAACAGGAGGACATATGAAAACCAATATCTTTCATTCCCCGCCAACCCTGGAAAACGAGAAGATCAAACTGATTCCCTTGGAGGTTCATCATTCCGCTGCTCTCCTTGAAGCAAACGATCCGGAGATATGGCGTTTTATGTTTAACGAAATCACAACCCTCGAGCAAATGGACCAATGGGTAACAGCCGCCGTCCGGCTACGGGATCAACAAACTGCCTTGCCTTTTGCTGTTGTGTTAAAAGAGCAAAATAGAATCATTGGGTCAACCAGATTGTTCGAAATCAACCTCTCACAAAAATCGTGTGAACTCGGTTCGACGTGGTACAGCAAAGAACATCAGAGGTCTTTCGTAAACTCCAATAGTAAATATTTGATCCTTCGCTATTGTTTTGAACATTTAGGGATGTTGCGCGTTCAACTTAAAACAGATGAACGAAACCACCGTTCCCAGAAGGAGATTGAACGGTTGGGTGCCGTGAAAGAAGGAGTCCTAAGAAAAGAAAGGATCCTGTCAGATGGCTATGTCAGAAATGCCGTTCTATATTCGATTATTGATGAGGAGTGGCCTTCTGTAAAGGACGGATTTGTTTTGAGGGATTTGAAGTATGGCGTTTGATTGAAATGTGGTGTTGAGTATTTCGGATACGGAGTTTGTTGTAAGGAAGCGAAAGAGAGGGATGAGAATGTTGGGTCTTATTTTGAATTTAGTATTTATCGCTGCCATCTATATCATTCTCGTTTTCTTGTTCCACCTTGTGATTAGCAGATACCTTGGCTTAAAAAAGAGGAAGTTCTTTTCTCATGAGATGATTAATGAGCAACATGAAACAGGAGATAAGCTCATAGGGTATTTGGCAGTTGTGACATTAATAGCCGGTTTTATTCTTCACATCACAACTGATTTTGATGAAGGATATTGGTTTTTGCAACCTTACTTTATCATTGCCTTCTTTTTTGTCGCAAGGCAATTATGGAAGTCTTTCATGGAGAGGAAATGGATAGGAAGCACAAAAGAATATCTCTATACGTTGATGGAGGCGGCATTATACATTATCTTATTTAGTGCCTTATTTTCTTCGAATATCTGGTTGAATTGAGAAGCCACAAGCTCTAGAAAGTTAATTTATTTGTCTTTGATATTGCAATACTAAGTCACTTATAAGGAGACATCACCATGCCGAACCTCAGAAACGGAGAATTCACAGTACCTCTTAATGGAATCAACCACTGGGTTAAAATCGAAGGGGCTGAAAACCAGACCATCCCCCTGATCATTCTCCACGGGGGGCCGGGTGGCAATCATTATGTGTTTGAAAGGACGGCTGGCGCGTTATTGGCGAAGACCAGGACAATTGTTTACTATGAGCAACGCGGCTGTGGGAGATCGGAGAAGCCTTATGCCGATAATGAATATACCATTCAAGTATTGATTGAGGACTTCAAAGATTTGAAGAAATGGTTAGGCGTTGAAGAGGTCGACCTTCTCGGATATTCATTTGGCGGAGAGCTGGCTCTAGAGGTTGCCAATCACTTACCTGAAGAGATTCACCAAATCATCCTGTCAGCTCCAAGTCTTCTCAATACAGACATTCAGAAAATGGTGCAAGTAACCGGGTTTTTGTCTATTGGGGATTCAAATCTAATCAACAAAATATCAGCGTGCTTTCAAACGGGAGGGACTCTTGACACAATCTATAACGAGGTATGGGAGATGGTGAGTCCCGAAATCGTGGACCTATTATTATTTGAAAATCAGGAAATCGCCAAAATAAATCGAGGGTTGTGGGAAGAAAGCAATCTCGTTAACACTGGTCTCATGAACCGTACCCTCACGAACAGGCCGCTTGAAGTCCCCCTTCTTGAACGTCTCAAGGAAATCCATCATCAGATACTCATAATGACAGGAGTGTTTGACCGAAATACTGGTTTGCCCATTTCGAAATTGATCCATTCCAACCTGCCCAATAGCACTCTGATTCTATTTGGGGAAAGTGCCCATTTTCCTGACTTGGAGGAAACAGAAAGGTTTGTAAAGGAGACCAATAAGTTTTTAGATTAGAAAGTGAGGTAACCCAAATGAACAATACCCAAAAAGAACTCAAAGTCGTGATCGGCGCAGGAGAATATCATAATAATCCCGGCTGGCTGCATACCCAGGAAGAAGACCTGAATTTACTGGACGAAACGACGTGGCAGAACATGTTCGAAGAAAGTTCGATATCCGTTTTATTAGCAGAGCATGTTTGGGAACACCTTACATACGAAGAAGGTCTGCAGGCAACAAGGATATGTATGAAGTACCTTAAGCGGTCTGGGTATATTCGATGTGCTGTGCCTGATGGATATTTTCCTGATGAAACCTATCAAAGTATTGTGCAGATAGGAGGTCCGGGACCGGAAGATCATCCTGCAGCGAGTCATAAGATTGTTTATGACTATAAACTGCTAACGGCACTATTTGAAGAGGCTGGATTCGAAGTGAGACTCCTTGAATATTTTGACGAGAAAGGTGATTTTCATCAACATGAGTGGGATGGATCTGACGGGGTTATCTTCCGCTCCAAGAAGTACGATCCTAGAAATAAGGGGGAACGTATAGCTGCCCCTTCTCTCATCCTTGACGCTATTAAGTATTGAAATCACATTTCTTATGTGATAACGTATATGAAAATAAGAGGTGGATAAATATGACTCTCATCAACAAGCAACGCTCATTCACACAATTCCATCATCATATCAAGTAACCTTGCTATCCGATTTTTAACAATCGCACATAGGAAGGTTATTTCCCATAGAACCGCATTTGATTAAGTTATTCGCTTATCAGGTGCGGTTCTTTTTTTTTACAAAAAAGGAGGAGAAGAAAGATGAAAATGAAGAAGATGGATTATCAAAATGTCAAAGGGACACAGGATTATTTACCGGAGGCGGAAGTGATCCGAAGGGAAGTCAGGATGACGCTGGAGGACGTTTTCATCCAATACGGCTGCAAGCCCCTCGAGACCCCTATCCTGAATTACACAGAGTTGCTTGCTTCAAAATATGCGGGTGGTGCTGAGATCCTGGAAGAGATGTATACCTTAACGGATAGGGGAGAAAGGGATCTCGCCCTGCGATATGACCTCACGATTCCTTTTGCCAAGGTGGCGGCCATGAACCCGACCATCCCCATGCCGTTCAAGCGCTATGAAATTGGAAAAGTGTTCAGGGACGGACCTATCAAGGCGGGAAGGTACAGGGAATTCACCCAATGCGATGTGGACATAATTGGCGTCGAATCACAGGTGGCGGAAGCGGAGCTTATGATGATGGCACTGGATGCCTTCGAAAAGCTCGAGATGAAGGTGGTCATTCAATACAATAATCGGAAACTGTTGACGGGAATGCTTGCAGTATTCGGAGTGGAAGCCGATCGAATCAACCAAACAGTCTTGATCCTCGACAAACTTGAGAAGATTGGTGTCGATGCGGTCATCTCAGAACTCTCGGACCTGTCCATTGCAGACAGCACTAACCGGTTGATCCAGCAATTTTTAACAGACAGTGACAATAACCGATTGGGCTATTTTGAATCATACGCCGATCAAAACGGTCAAATCAGGGAAGGATTGGAAGAATTAAAGGAACTGACTTCCTATCTGGAATTTCTGGAAATCAACGAGCATTGCGTGTTCAATCCCTTTTTGGCAAGAGGCCTGGAAATCTACACGGGGACCATTTATGAAATATTCTTAACAGACGGGTCGATCAAATCAAGCATCGGTAGCGGGGGGCGGTATGATAATGCTATCGGTGGGCTATTGGGAACAGATGAAAATATCTCGACCGTCGGCATCTCCTTTGGATTGGACGTCATATATGCAGCGATCATGGCGACTCAGCGAAACGTGAAGAAAGGGGCCAATGTTGACTATTGCGTCATTCCACTTGGTACCGGGAAGGAAGCTTTAAGGGTGGCACATGATTTACGGAAAAAAGGCTATATCGTCGAACTTGAGATGAGCGGCCGGAAAGTAGGAAAGCTGTTGGAGAAAGCAAACAAAGAAGGGGTGCGGAATGTGATTGTTATAGGAGAAGAGGAGGTCAAGACGAATCAGTTTAAGGTGAAGGATATGGAAACCGGAGAGGAGCAAGTATGGAAGATGAGTGCTTTGAAGTAGGCTGCATGGTAAGCAAATAATACTATATTGCAATACTTTTTCCTTTTTTGTAAAAATCCCTAAGAAAATAGATCGAATTTCCTTCACACAACCTTTATCAAGATGGGTACCAAACTACATACCCACTTAACATCCCTTCCCTAAAATGTAGTCGAATACATATTATGGATAGGAGATGAAGAACATGAACAAAAAGTTGTTAGTCGGTACAGGAATTGCGGTTTCGTTATTATTGAGTCCGTTCAGCCAGGCGTTTGCAGAAGGGCCGTCAGCAGGTGAGAAAAAGCAAGTAGAGAATATTGCACACCGCGGGGCGGCAGCCTATGCACCTGAAAACACGATCGCAAGCTATGATTTGGCAGTCGATATGAAGGCGGATTATATCGAAATCGATGTTCAACGAAGCAAAGATGGTGAATTGGTTGTCATCCATGACACATCAGTGGATCGCACAACCGATGGATCAGGAAAAGTTGGGGATCTGACACTCGAGGAAATGAAGAGTCTTGATGCAGGAAGCTGGAAAGGGGAACAATTTGCAGGAGAAGAGATTCCAACATTTGAAGAGGTACTGGATCGCTATCATGGAAAAGTGGGAGTTTTAATCGAAATGAAGTCTCCGGAGCTTTATCCTGGGATTGAGGAACAAGTAGCTGATGCATTAAAGGAACGTCATCTCGATACACCGCAAAATGAAAAAATCATTCTTCAATCCTTTAATTTTGACTCTATGAAAAAGATGGATCAACTGCTTCCAAAAGTCCCAGTCGGAGTTTTAGCTTGGAGTCATTCGCAAGCGACACCTGAAGCATTAAAAGAAATCTCTACGTACGCAGAATGGTTCAATCCGAGCTATGGAATCGTCACAAAACAAGTAGTGGAAGATGTTCACTCCCTTGATATGCAAATCGGGTCTTGGACAGTGCGCAGTCATGAAGCGGCAGATTTCCTATTCGACATGGACGTGGATGCAATCATTACGGATTATCCGGATTACGTGGATCCTAGAAATTAACAGGTTGAAAAAAGGAGTGGCAGAAGCTGCTTCTTTTTTTTATTATTCGATTTTAAAATCTGTATGGGTAATGAAGAAATCTCCTCGGGGTGGTATTAAAGTGTATATGTCTAATTTCCTCATTTTCTGTCCACCCTATAACCAATAGCCCTTTTCGTATTATAGCTCTGACCTGGTTCGTCCATGTTAACCTACGTCCTACGAAGAAGGGCTTATTTTTTTGCAAAATCAGCCCGAATTATCCCTCAACTCGCCCAACTCGACAACCCTACCATCATCTGTTACTATATAATAGTTACCTAAGATAACCATTACCTAAGATAACTATATAAAAAGGAGGATCCACAAAATGAAATCGGAGCAACAGTTTTTTCAGGAGCTGATCAGGCTCTACAGGCCATTTGAGAATCAATTGAACGTTCAGCTGAATGAACACGGTCTGCACAGGGCTCAGTGGACGATTTTATATAATCTTTATCATAACGGACCTGCCTCCAACGTGGAGATCTCCAACTATCAGAGTGTGGAGAAGCCGACGATTACGAGGACGGTTCATCAGTTGGAGGAAGCAGGCTATATCGAGCGTATTCCTGGGAAGGATCGCCGGGAAAAGCGGATGCAGCTGACGGAGGCGGGGATCGAAGTGTATGAGAATGCCCGCAAAACCATCGACTGTTTTGAACAGACCATCATGGAAGGAATCAGCGAAGAGAAGCAGCTTGAGATGATGGAAATGATGAAAAAAATCAAAGAAAACTTGAACAGATAAGGAGTTTTACAGATGAGCCAGACACAGTCAAAGCTATGGACGAAGGACTTCACGCTCATGTCCATCGCCAACTTTTTCATTTATTTAATCTTTTATTTATTGCTTGTCACTATGGCGGTCTATGCCGTGGATGAATTCGGTGCATCGGAAAGTCAGGCGGGCCTTGTGACCGGAATCTTCATCATCGGGACCTTGATCGGACGCTTGTTCCTTGGCCGGATGATCACGACTATCGGAAATAAGAAAATGCTGTTTGTCGGCATGATCGCATTCATTGCCACATCATGCCTGTATTTTGTGGAGGGGGGCATCAGTTTCCTACTGCTTACCCGTTTTCTTCACGGGGTTGCACTCGGGATGGTCAGTACAGCTACAGGAACCATCGTAGCCGAAATCATCCCTGGGAGCCGGAAAGGGGAAGGGATCGGTTACTACAGCATGAGCATCACACTCGCAACCGCTGTTGGACCATTCTTCGGACTGTTCTTAAGTCAGCATGCAAGCTTCCAGACGATCTTTGCTTTCTGTCTTGCCCTTGGGGTCATTAGCTATGTCTTCACCTTGTTTGTGAGAATCCCGGTTGTCAAGAAACCGGCAGGGGAGAGAACGGAGAAAGAACGTCTAAGTCTCTCAAGCTTTATTGAACCAAAGGCACTTCCGATTGCACTTGTTGTACTGTTCGTTTCCCTTGCTTATTCAAGTGTCCTGTCATTCATTAATTTCTATGCCATCGACATCGACCTTGTAGAAGCAGCGAGCGTGTTCTTTGTCGTCTATGCCGTGGCGATCCTCGTATCGCGTCCGTTTACAGGTAGACTGATGGATGCAAAAGGGGCCAAGGCCGTCATGATGCCTGCGTTTGTCCTGTTCGCGGCGGGATTGTTCCTGCTGAGCGCTGCAGGTAACACGATGATCCTGCTACTTTCAGGTGTTCTGATCGGACTTGGTTTCGGTAATATGCAATCCGTCACACAGGCGATTGCCGTGAAGGCCGTTCCACCTGAGCGTGTGGGGCTCGCCACATCAACCTATTACATTTCCCTGGATGCAGGACTTGGGTTCGGACCGTATGTACTCGGCTTCCTGATTCCCTTGACTGGTTACCGGTCACTGTACATGATCATGGGAATCCTGGTTGCTGCAACACTCGTACTCTACTATTTCCAGGAAAGAAAACAATCGCGCACAGTACTCGCGCATGAATAATCTTAAAGGAGTCCGGCCAATGGTCGGTCTCCTTTTTTTGAGGGACGGACCTCCAAAAGGCATATGTACTCTATTGATTTCCCGCCCATAAAGGTCCGTCCCTCACCTGTCTATCATGAGCAAGAATGGACAGGAGGGTTTATGATATTTCTACTATATTAGTAGAGTGCATGTGAGATGAAAGGTGGGAGAGGGATGGAGTTTAAAGAAATGGTGAAGGAAGCTTTTGTTGTGGTCGGATACAGTGCACCGGGAAGCTGGGGCGAAGATTTTACGTATCCGATCCCTGGCCTATGGGAGAAAGCGAAGGAATTCATCAAAACGGATCAGGTGGATCAGATTGTAGGAGTCTGCCTTCCCCCAAGAAGCGATGATTACTATTACACCTGTGGGGTGGAGATGGATTCTGTAGCTTTTCGAAGAATGAGAAAGGACTTGACGGTACACCTTTTCCCGAAGCAAAAATACGTCGTATTCAAGCATACGGGTCCTTCCCGAAACATTTCTGCAACCTACCACAAGCTGTGGAAGGTCTTCGATGAGGAAGGATATCTTATTGAAAAAGGAATGCCTGAGATTGAAGTGGTAAACGCGCATTTGTTTGGAAAAGAAGATAGCGGTGAATATGAAATGGACATCTGGATTCCGGTTGGTGAGCATCCCCACGCATAAGGGGGTGCTTTTTATTTATCAATAAACATATCTTAAAAAATAATAAAAATTTATTGTAAATCAATAAACAACATGTTAAATTCATATTATATTATCAAGTGAGGTGCTATGAATGAAACGGGAAACACTTTTTTTGAAGATTGCCCTTTTTCTTATTGCGACTCCCATTGCCGCTTTATGTTTGATCGGATTACCAATGATCGCAATGGAAGCGGCGGGTTCGAAGGTAGCCTATGTCGTTTATGGGATGCTGGCCGTCATGTATGCTTCGGCGATTCCTTTTTACACAGCATTGTTTCAGGCGTTTAAATTGTTAATGTTGATTGACCGGCACAACGCATTCTCAGGGACATCCGTGAAGGCGTTGAAGATAATCAAGAAGTGTGCCATTGTGATCAGTCTCTTCTATGTAGCAGGATTGCCGCTCTTTTATGTGATGGCGCAGGTGGAGGACGCACCGGGCATTATCGTGATCGGGCTGATTTTCATCTTCGGTTCAGCCGTCATTGCCGTTTTTGCGGCGGTGCTCCAGAAGCTACTCTACAATGCCATCGAAATCAAATCTGAAAATGATTTAACGGTCTGAGGTGAAATTTATGGCAATTATAATCAATATTGATGTGATGCTTGCGAAACGGAAAATGAGTGTGACGGAGCTTTCGGAAAAGGTGGGAATCACCATGGCCAACCTTTCGATCCTGAAAAACGGGAAGGCAAAGGCGGTTCGTTTATCCACGCTCGACGCGATATGCAAAGCCCTTGATTGTCAGCCGGGAGATTTGCTTGAGTATCAACGGGATGAAGAAGCAGAGTCATGATCATGAGAGCGGGCAAACAACTCCTTCGTTTCGGCTGGGAGCAGGCTCTGTCCTGCTTGTTTCCTGTCGTCATCTTTGCATCTTTGGCGTTAACTCAAATCATTCCGCTTCCCTTCCTGCCGAGGTATGATTGGTTGCTCCTAATCTGCCTTGTGATGCAATGGGGAATGGTGAAATCGGGTCTCGAAACCCGGGATGAACTGAAGGTCATCACCCTGTTCCACCTGATCGGCCTTGCCCTTGAACTGTTCAAGGTACATATGGGTTCGTGGTCTTATCCCGGGGAAGGCTATTCCAAGCTGTTCGGCGTCCCTTTATATAGTGGATTCATGTATGCAAGTGTAGCAAGTTACCTGTGCCAGGCGTGGAGAAGGCTCAAGGTGGAATTGATCAGGTGGCCGCCGTTTTGGGCAGTCGTAGCCCTTGCCGCAGCGATCTACCTGAATTTTTTCACCCACCATTATTGGATCGACATCCGCTGGTGGCTTTCGGGCCTTGTCATCGTCGTCTTTTGGAAGACGTGGGTCGAATATGAGGTGGGTGGGACACGTTACCACATGCCCCTCGCCCTATCATTTGTCCTCATCGGCTTCTTCATCTGGATCGCTGAAAACATCGCAACCTTCTTCGGTGCCTGGGAATACCCGAACCAGACCGAAGCCTGGAGCCTTGTCCACCTTGGGAAGGTCAGCTCATGGCTTCTCCTCGTCATTGTCAGCTTTTTGATTGTGGCAACGTTGAAACGGGTGAAGGGTAAGGGTCGGGCAATCCACTTTCCAACCGACCATTCCCAGCAAGGTCAGGAGGGGAAAGTTTGAAGAAGCTGGCTTTCGTGTTCATTTTGATCCACTTCCTTCTCTTTATCCTGTGGATCATGAATTCAGGATATTTATTCTCACCGTATGGAATGTTGGCTTGGATCGCCATCGTAGCAATCGGGTTTATGATTCAAATCAAGCTGGAAAACGTGTGGATGGTCAGACGGGTACTCGCCATTTCAAATGGCTGGATGGTGTTTTTGATGGTGGCAACCGTGTTTATCTATTTTGCTGTCAGCTCTATGCCTTAATCTATAGTAGGAACAGGTCCCTTGGTACGCCAGCGGGGCTTTTTTTAGTAAAAATATGGAACCTTTCTGGAGCTGAAACGTACATGTACTAACATGAAAAATTGGGAGGAATCACTATGGACTTCGGTTTGCTGATGATCGGTCTTGCTCTTGTCCTCGTTTCATATTTAGTCGGTGTCAAAAAACAAACTTGGCTGCTCGCAGGCTTCAATGAAAAGATGATCAAAAATAAGTCTTTATTAGGAACGGTAACGGGGCTTCTCTTCTTTCTTCCATTAGGGTTGATGGTGATCATCAATAGCTTTATCGATTATGCCCATGAGGGAACCATTCTTGTGGTGGTCATGTTGGTTCTGTTAACGGGTGTGTATGTATTCATTAATAGGAGGCTTATGGATTGATGGAAGACACGTGAATTCATGAGTTTCACAGGGACAGTCACCCCGGTTCACTCTTAAGAGCCAAGGTGCCTGTCCCCTTGGCATGCCAACACATCCACACACACCCAATAAAGGATAAACCAATCCCCTCCTAGAATAAAAATAGATAGAACGGAGGGATGCTCATGAATGGCAGGATTGAAGTGGAGAATCTAACCAAAACATTTAAAAAAGGAAATGTGCAGGCAGTGAAGGATGTATCTTTCCGAGTCGAGGAAGGGGAGTTTTTTGCTTTTTTAGGTCCCAATGGTGCTGGTAAATCAACGACGGTCCAGATTTTGACGACGCTCATCAATGCTTCGTCTGGAAAAGTGGAGGTAGCGGGATATGATGTCATCGGGGAGCCGGAACACGTCCGCCGGCATATCGGCGTCGCCCTTCAGGAGACCGGGGTCGATCCGGATTTGACCGGCCGCGAGATGGTAGAGCTTCAGGCTTTAATTTTCGGTTTCGGGAAGGAAGAAGGGAAGCGCCGGGCACAGGAACTTCTGGAGATTGTGGATTTATCAGAAGCATCTGAGCGAAGGATCGGTGGGTATTCCGGGGGAATGAGAAGGAGGCTGGACCTTGCCCTCACCCTGGTCAATGAACCGAATATCCTTTTCCTCGACGAACCGACGACGGGACTGGATCCCTCGAGCCGGGCAGCGATCTGGAAAGAGCTGCGCCGTCTGAACAAGGAGAAGGGCACGACGATCTTTCTCACAACGCAGTATTTGGAGGAAGCCGATTCCCTGGCAGACCGGATCGGCATCATCAATAAAGGCGAAATCGTCGCCATGGGATCCCCGAAGGACTTGAAGTCAGAGATCGGGCAGGACCTCATTACCATCACCTTGAAAGACCGTGATGTGATTGAACAAAGTGTGAATTTGATTCGCACCCAAATGGAAGGGGTCGATGTCCTCGGCCAACAAGAAAAGATCCTTGTTTATGTAGAAGAGGGAACGAAGCAGCTTCTCGAGGTCGTCCGAATCCTTGACACGGAGGGTATAGGGATCATCGATATTCAATTGTCTTCTCCAACCCTGGATGATATCTTCCTGAAATTGACGAGCGAGACGAAGGAAGGGGTGAAGAGCCGTGGGGAATAATGTATTCAAAGACACGTGGCTCATGACGGTCCGGAACATCAAGACCACTATTCGAAACCCGTTTTCATTCATTCCTAATCTGATTATTTCTGCTTTCTTCCTTCTCGTGTACGAGGGAGGACTGAGCGGTATATCCCAGTTGCCGACTTTTGAAGGGGCCGATTATCTTGCCTTCATCCTTCCCGTATCGATTGTATCGGCTGCCATCGGTGGGGCAGGGGGAGCGGGGCAGAGCATCGTTAAGGATATTGAAACCGGCTTTTTCTCAAGGTTGCTTTTGACACCGGCATCTCGCCTTGCCATCGTCCTCGGTCCGATCATCGCCGGGATGCTGCAGCTGCTCGTCCAGACCCTCCTTATCATAGGAATGGCCTTTTTACTCGGTTTGAACGTCAAAACAGGCTTTGCAGGCGTTTTGTTTGTCCTCTTAATCGCAATTGGCTGGGGTCTAGCTTTTGCCGGGTATTCTGTGGGGATTGCCCTGCGGACGAGAAATGCCCAGGCTGCCCAGGCAGGGACATTCATCTTTTTCCCGCTCATTTTCTTAAGCACGACCTTTGTTCCACTTGAATTGATCGAGGCACAGTGGTTAAAGATTGCCGCCACGATCAACCCGACGACCTATGTGTTTGAAAGCATGCGGACCGCTCTCATCGACGGTTGGGTATTCTGGGATTTGATGCAGGGTGTCATCGCCATCGTAATTGTCTGTGCCATCACGATTACATTCGCCGCCGTTTCTGCGAAAGGAGCAGTTTCAAGAAAATAGAGTGGCAAAAGGAATTCTTCTCTTAGAGGGAAGGATTCTTCTTTTATCAGGTTTATAAAACCTTTATATAAGCTTCTTGTCAAAAAACTTCGAAGAATTCAATGAGATCAATCTTACGTTTATCCATTTAGCTTATCGGGTAAGGAATAATCATAACGGTCAAAAAGAGTTTTCTAAAAAGAGTTGACATCTTTAACTGTAAATATTATTATTACAGTGTACCCGGAATCAGGAGTGCATTTATTTTAATCATAACTGTTACTTTTTTTATTACATTTAAAAAGGAGTGTGTAAACACATGGTCAATTTATTTCTGACACCGAGCTGTACGTCCTGCCGCAAAGCGAGAGCGTGGCTGGAGGAACATTCCATTGAATTCGTGGAACGCAATATGCTGACAGAACCATTGACGCCTGATGAAATCAAGTCGATCCTCCGCCTGACGGAAAATGGCACAGAGGACATCATTTCTAAACAATCAAAGGCGTACCAAGAATTGAAAGTAGACATTGATTCGTTGCCGCTCCAGGATTTATATAAACTAATCAGGGAAAATCCCCTCATATTGAAACGACCGATCATGCTGGATGAAAAGAGATTGCAGATCGGGTATAACGACGAAGAAATCCGCAGCTTTCTACCAAGGAAAGTGCGCAACTTCGAATACAATGAGCTGCAAAAACTGGCCAATTAACCGAAAAACCGGATTCTTGACAGTCTGAACTGTAAAAGTTACGATTACAGTAACATCCGGGAAGGAGGCAGTCCATGAATAGCGACTTTACCTTAGCCATCCATAGTTTGACGTATCTGGCACTGCAGACTGACCGCATGTCGACAAGTGATGCGATCTCGGAAAGTGCAGGGGTTCATCCGGTCCGGATCCGTAAAGTCCTCAGTCTTCTGAAAAAGCAGGGATTCATTGCGTCGAAAGAAGGGACAGGCGGCGGATTTATCTTTGCCATGGACCTGAGCGACATCAATCTGTGGGATATTTATAAAATCACATCAGAAGGCGCCCTGCAGCCAAAATGCACCGCCACCAATGATAAGTGTCTTGTAGGCGCCAATATGAAGAATGTCCTGTTCCAGATCTTCCTCGGTGCAGAAGAAAAACTGGGGGACTACTTAAAGGACTATACGATTAAAGACATCGTCGAGATGATCCATCAGGAGAAAGCATAGAAGGCTTTCTTTTTGACTAAATGTAACAAATAACATTACAGTTTGGAAGGTGAAAAGGAATGTCAAACGAGCAAACACTATTAAAAATTGGAGATTGGGTCAAAGGGAAATTACTTACCGGAGAACTGGTCATCGGCTATATTGAGAACCTGGACACCAAAGGAGAAGCTGTTAAAGCGAAAATCGTGACCAGCGATAATAAAACCATCGAAGGGAAAATCCTTCCCCTGTTAAACAGACAAATCAACAAAATTCCCGATACACATGTTAAAAATAAAGAACAGATCCAATACCTGATCGACCTGGCACTCGAAACGGGAGATGAAGAGTGGTTCCTGGAGCTGACAGCTCAGTTGAACTCAATGCGGGAACTGGTTGAGGGTGTGAAGTGAATAGAGTAATGAAAAGCTGAAGGGGTGGACTCTTCAGCTTTTTTTTATTTTGTGATAGATGAAGAAAATTCGACAAGCTGGCACGATTATCTGAAATCCCGCTCGATTTTTCCATATCCCACTTGATCCTGAGTCATCCGGCATGAATAATTGAAATCTCGCTTGAAAGGTCTCGAAACCCGCATGAATCCCGGCTTCCTTGTGGAATTCAATTCATCTATCAGTCCCAAACAAGCACAAAATGACAGGTGAAAAACAATCAGAAAGAATAGGATGGAATCAAGGAGGGATTTACATGCAGGATTTCAAATTACTGATCTTTCAAATGAGAGGCAGCTCATATGATATCGGAGTTGAAACAGGTGAAAGGATGAAAGCTACTTCCATCTTACAGATGCTTGGGTCAATCACTAAACAAGAGATCGATCTTCCGGAAATGAAATCGATTTATTCCTCGTTCGCTCCACACCTGTTGGAGGAACTGGAAGGCCTTGCAAAAGGTTTCGGTATCTCATCTCATAAAGCAGCTGCCTTATGCAGTGGGTATGATGTACCGAAGACCGAAGCGATGGGATGTTCCAGCCTTCTTACGAATGATTATTATGTACGGAATTATGACTTTTCCCCGGATTTATATGATGGGGTTTTTAGTCTGGTTCAGCCAAAACAAGCCTTTGCATCCGCAGGGTATAATCTTCAACTCCTGGGGAGGCATGATGGAGTGAATGAACACGGTCTGGTCGCAGGCTTGCACTTTGTCAGTCATGACGGCTACAGAAAAGGAGTCTCTCCGTGGGCGGGCATACGGATGGTTCTGGATACGTGTTCTTCCCTTGAAGAAGCAGTTGCCTTACTGAAGGAAATCCCGCACTCCGCCTGTTATAACTTTTCCATTGGAGATCGAAATGGAAAGATGGCCGAAGTGGAAGCGAGCCCTGATAAGGTGATGGTCAGATATGGAGAATCTTCTCTGTCATGCGTGAATCATTTTCAGGATGAACAAATGATAAGCAAAAACCGTCCATTCATTGAAGGCTCGCTGGAGCGAAATGAACATCTACTGAGTTTAAATGAAAAGCAGCTTTCCCATCGTCAACTGTTTCATCATTTTAAAGACAAGGACTCCCCGATTTTCTTCACGGATTACGAGAATTTATTCGGCACCCTTCACACCTTTTCGTATTCCTATCATGATTCAGGAATCCTTACAACCATTGCCGGGAGCAAGGAGGTTCTGGACGTGAACTTTCGGGATTGGGTAAAAGGGGACGACATCCACAGAAAGAACCTGAGTGGTTACATAGAGTGAACATAGAAAAGCTGATCCCACGTCAAGCAGGGATCAGCTTTTTCTTCATCCAAAAGTCGTAGAACCCATCCGCCCCAACGACCGAAGATGAGAATGGAAAGTGTGAATATACTTAATTTATACTGTATTCAAATTATAGTGAATATTTTCATCCTTTGGTATAAAATAGAATTTTGTGAGGGGGTTCAACATGAACTTATTAAAAATAACTTTAAACCATTTTAAGCCTTATTGGAGGAAGCTTTTGGTGGCACTCCTGTTTTCCGTCATCGGCGGTCTCTTTACGATCGTTCCGTCGATTCTTGTGAAGCGATTGGTGGATGACGTCATTGTCGGAGGTGATCTGAACTTTCTTGTCTGGGTAGTAGGCGGGATTCTCGGTGCCTATCTCGGTAAGTCCTTGTTTGAAACCATGCAGGAATATGTGCAGGTGAAGATCGGGCTTGATGTGATCACGGATATGCAGATCCGGGCGTTCAGGAAGCTGCACCTGACCCCGATGTCGTTTTTCTCAAAGACGCCGAGGGGGGATATGCTTTTCCGCCTGACGCATGATGTGGAATCGATTCAAAACCTGAACAATACGGTGGTTCCCCGTATCCTTCAGCAGGTGGTGGGAGCGGTCGCTGCCTTTGCCACGGTGTTCGTTTTATTCTGGCCAGCAGCGATTGTGATGTTCGCGGTTTTTGCCATCTATATCATCCCTTCCTTTACATTGGGGAAAAAAATGCGGAAAATGAGCGCGGTCCAGCGGGAGATGAGTGCGGATATGTATCAGCATCTGCAGGAAAGCATTGAAAGTGTCCGATTGGTGAGGACCTATCAAACGCAGGATATAGAAGTAGGCACACAGGAGAAGAAGCTGAGTGATTGGAAGCAATTCTCGATCCGGGCAGCGCTGATCGGAAAGGTGAACTGGCGCCTCGGGAATCTCTTTAATATTGCAGCACCGGGTGTCGTCATGCTGATCGGGGGCTGGGCAATCTGGGATGGAACGATCACGATCGGGACGCTCGTTGCCTGCCTGAGCTTTATTCCCATCATGTTTTTACCGGTAAGATCCATGGCAGAGCATGCCTTGACGATTCAACAGGCCATTCCGGCTCTGCAGCGGATCTACGAATATTTCGATTTGCCGGAAGAACATGAAGAGAAGCTTCCTGCTTTCGGTCCCGTTAAAGGAAAAATAGACTTGGAGAATCTATGGTTTTCGTATCCCGGGACGGATAAGCAGGTGTTAAAAGGTGTTTCTATGTCACTCAACCAGGGGAATCATATCGGGATCGTCGGAACGAGCGGCGGGGGTAAAAGTACCCTTGTCCAGCTGTTACTGGGACTCTACGAACCACAACAGGGCTCGGTGATGATCGATGATAAGAATTTATTCGACTATAATCGGAACAGCTTCCGCCAGCAGGTAGGGGTCGTGTCCCAGGAAACATTCCTGTTAAATAGTACACTCCGGCAAAATCTGCTATACGGAAAACCCGATGCGTCGACAGAAGAACTCGACCAGGCTGTAGAAGCGGCAGGCTTGAAAGAGCTGATCCTTTCACTGGATGAAGGGTATGAAACGATCGTCGGAGAGAGGGGATTGAAACTTTCAGGCGGACAGAGGCAAAGGGTGGCCATGGCTCGTGCCATCCTGAGACAGCCGCCTGTCCTGATCTTCGATGAAGCGACTTCTTCCCTTGACGGGGAAACGGAGGAGCGGGTGCAGGCTTCCCTGGAAAAATTGATTCCGGGACGGACTACGATCACCATCGCCCACCGTCTTGTCACCGTAAGGAACGCCGATGTCATCATTCTACTCGATGGAGGAGTCGTGGCGGAAAAAGGCACTCATGAAGAACTGCTTCAGAAGCAAGGGAAGTATTATGAATTATACAGGGCTCAATACAGCGAGCTTGAAAAGGAGATGATCGGATGAGCGCCAAGAAGAATCGCGACGGTAGAAGAGTTCTGAGCTTTCTCCGTCCTTATAAAAAATGGGTCATCGCTGATTCCGTCGTCATCGCGGTCAGCCAGGTATTTTCGGCACTGATCCCGACACTCGCCCTTAGCTGGCTCGTAGATACGATCATTCCGAATGAACACTACAACTGGCTTTGGGGACTGATGTGGCTCCTGATTTTATCTGCAGTACTGGATCTGGTCATGATGGTCATCGACGAATATTTCTGCCACCAGACGGCGAAAACCGTGACGAATTGGCAGAAGCTGCGCCTGTTCCGTCATTTGCAAATCGTCCCGTATTCTTTTTACCATCATAACTCTACGGGAGAGATGCTTGCGAGGGTGTCGGATGATCCGGATACGCTTCATAATTTCCTCGCGTGGGAAGGCTCGACCTTTATGGCAAGCGTGCAGGGGGTCTTTATTTACAGTCTGGTGCTCCTCTGGATTCACCCTTATCTCATGATCACAAGCGTCGTCCTTGGCGTGATCTTCTATTGGACTTCCAATATGGTAGGGGCAAGGACCCGGTTGGCGTCAGCGGATGCCAGGAAAGAAGCATCGAGATATCTTGAACGATTGAGAGAATCCGTGACGGGAATCCATCTGTCCCGGGTCATGGGAGTGTCGGACAGTGAAGTGGACAGCGTCATCTCCATCCGTGACAGCTTCGTAGAGCACTCGGTCAAAGAACTGAAAGCAAGGATGCAATCGGTCGTCGTCATTGCGAGCTATAATGGATTTGCCCTGGGACTGGTTTATTTGATCAGTACGCTGTTAATCTGGAATCAAGGGCTGACAAGCGGTCAGATGCTGACAGCTGGTGGACTCGTCACCATTGCGGCGAATGAGATGCAAAGACTTCTCAGGAACTGGCTTTCTGTCAGACGTACCGGTCCGGCGTTGGATCGTTCGGAAATTTTGCTTAGCGAGAAAGTTTCGGAAGCTGAGGTGTCAGAAGGCATCGCAGGTGAACGGGCAATCGGCAGCATCCGTCTTCAGGACGTGGCATTTTCTTATCCCGGTAAAGATGAAAATGTATTAAAGGGTGTCTCTTTTTCCATCGGTGCCGGGGAAAAATGGGCATTGGTAGGTCCAAGCGGCTCGGGTAAATCCACGATTGTCGATCTCTTGTTCAAGCTCTATGATACGGGAGTCGGCCGGATCGAAGTGGATGGCAGGGATATCAGGGAGTGGGACACAGCGTGGCTGCGGTCGCAGATGGCCATTGTCACCCAGGATGTCATGCTGAGAAGTGGAACACTCGCTGATAATCTGCGGATCGGAAAAAGGGATGCAACGGATGAGGAGCTCTTGAAAGCACTCGA
Organism: Rossellomorea sp. LJF3; assembly: GCF_037046045.1. NCBI lineage: Bacteria > Bacillati > Bacillota > Bacilli > Caryophanales > Bacillaceae > Rossellomorea > Rossellomorea sp. LJF3. The sequence goes on from NZ_JBANLY010000004.1 coordinate 210,024, forward strand.
AGACAGCGGGCTCGGTGATCTGATCGAGACGCTGCCTGAAGGGCTCAATACTTCGGTCGGTGAAAGGGGAAGCCTGCTTTCCGGCGGACAGAAGCAGCGTCTGTCCCTTGCAAGGGCCCTTTTAAAAGATGCTCCCATTCTGATTCTGGATGAAGCAAGCTCCGCCCTTGATCCCATCACGGAAACGAAGATCAACGAAGCCGTACTGAGGGCCGGGAAGAATCAAACGATCATCATCGTTTCCCACCGTTTATCCACGGTCCTGTCTGCGGATCAAATCGTCGTCCTGGAGGATGGACGGATTGCAGAGCAAGGGAAGCATGGTGATCTTCTTCAGAATCAATCAGGCGTCTATTCGAGACTCTTTGGCAGGGAAGCGGAAATTGGCGGAGCGACCATTGATTATGTGTCATGAGGTCATGTAGGTCAGATTTAGTAGAATAAACGATTCTTAGAACATAAAAGAGGACCCATTCCCAACTTCTAATCAACAGGGAATGGTCCTCTTATTATTTATTATAATATTTAATTATCCCACACTCTGAATTTCCTTCAATTCCTCCGTCAACCGCAGGAATTCTTTTTTATTCCGGTTACATAATGCCTGGTCAATCCCTTGTGCGATTTGCTCTTTCCGAAATGTCAGCAGTGCCTCGTCCAATATCATTTCTGCAAATAGTGAATCCATGTGATTTACATCAGACTGTGGTGAGTTCAGCAAATACTTCTTCATGATCATCAGCTCCTTGACCTTTTTTCTATTATACTAACCATTTATAGAATATTCAAACATTTTATTAAAAAAATATTTTTGCCCTCAACCTTGGTTCAGGAGGTACTCTGCATATAGGAGCATTAATAAGGTAAATTGAGAACCCCCGACTCTTTTCAGAATCGGGGTTTTCATTGTTCCATATCAGCATAAATTAAGGTGAACATGAAAAAAAGTGTCCATATAATATGAACACTTCAGGTGAAGATTGTCACGCCGCCATACTGCGTTACGCCAATCATATGAATGTGATTTCTCACCTTCTCCTTCAATATAATGTATGAAACGGGTTTCAGAACAAGGGGGAAATCAAAAAAATGTCTTGAAGGAGCGGACTCATTTTAAATAGCCTCTCTATCTTTGGAGGCGGCACTCATGATCTGCCTCCACCAGTCCATCCAGAAATTTGCGGATTCCTTTGTTAGCCCGCATTTCATTCTTTTTCTTAGAAAAACCATGACCTTCATCATCAAACAAGAGATACTCAACAGAGACCCCTTTGTTTATTAATTCATCTACAATTCGCTCCGATTCCTCAGTCTTCACCCTTGGATCGTTCTCCCCGTGTATGATGAACATCGGAGAATTCATATGGTCGATATAGGTAATAGGTGAGTCTCTTACAAGCTTTTCATAGTCTGTTTCAGGATTACCCACCATTTGATCCATAAGGGTTCTCCAACTTGCCGGAACATTTTTCAGGAAGGTTAATAGATTCGATATGCCAAATATATCGACAATCCCACAGAAATACTCGGGATGTCTTCCTGCTAGAAGCAGACTCATATAACCGCCATAGCTTCCGCCCATCGCCACGATTTTGCCCTTTTGAGAAACCCCCTCTTGTATGAGCCATTCCATTCCAGCGACACAGTCGTGTCGAGGTCCGTCCCCCCAGTTTCGCTCCACCATCTTTTCGAATGTTGCTCCGTAGCACTTACTGCCCCGGAAGTTGGGGGCGAAGAGGGTGTAGCCGCTTTGGACGAGGTACTGAATAACAGGTCTGTAGATCATACGCTCTGCTTTCTGGGGTCCCCCATGCGGCCAGAGGATGGTGATTCCATTCGCATTCTCCGGTTTGTACAGGAGGGCTTCGATTTCCAGGCCATCGTGGCTTTCGTAGCGGACGATGTCCGGTTTAATCATGTTTCCTTCAGGCACGCCAAGTACTTTGGTATTCGTCACCTGTTTCCAGGAGCCGTTCGTTTCCCTTTTGAAAATGGTATCCGTTTTGTCAGCAGAAATTCCAAGCACAAAGAGGCTTCCATTCTTGGTGACTATTATTTTTTTGACGACATCGCAGGGGGTATCGATTCTCTCTCCCTCACCCGTCGACAAATCATAGACATATAGATGATCCCTTACGCCTTTTTCCGCCGTCATGACGATCTTATTCGATTGTTGATGAAACTGGATCGAAGTGATTTCTTCTTTATCTAATGCAAAAAGAGGGTTGAATTCATAGGTTGAAAGGTTAAAAGAAGCAAGGTATGAAAATTCTTTTCCATAGTTCGTTGTGAAATAAATAAACTCCCTGGTCAAGCAAATATCCTTGATTGTATGAACGGTGTTAACATCCGGTACCAGGGGCACTTTACGATCTCCAATCTGGTAAAAGGCAGTGGCATGGGTGTTGGAGTAGGTTTCTAAATATACATATGACCCATCGGAAGAGGCGGCTGCCACAACGATCAGAGCATGATCACCTTGTTGGATAAGGGTGGTATGTCCCGTTTGTAAATCGGTTTTATAGATATTCAACAAAGGGTTTTCATGATTGGTGGAGTAATACATTTCCTGATCTGTAAAGCAGGCGTGATAACAGGTTGAACCAGATTCCTCCTTATGGAAGGGGATAGGGGTCCCACCTGATTTGGGCAAATGATGTAATTGGTGATTTTCATCACCATCCTTCTCGAATGTGGCGATGATTTGATTTTGATGGAGATGGATGAGACTGCTATTCTGATTGATGGTCGTTAACCGATAAGGGAACAAGTGGGGAAGATCCATGGCCCAAAGATTAAAGGTCCCGTTAAGGTTCGTGCTGAATACGAGAGTGTCTTCGTTTTCATTAATGGAGAAGGTGCTGATTTCAGTAGTGTGGAAATAATGTTCGACTTCAGTTGCAGTGCGGATAGGTCATTCCTCCTTGGAAATACATCTATTTATAGGTATATTATTCCATTTAGTGGAGAGGTAGGCAAGATAAAATAAATGAGGGTCAACTTCAGGAAATGAATACATCCTGTTACTATTAGTCTGATTGGACATTCGATAGGCAATAATCTTACATACTTCTACAACTATTTCCCCGGAAATTGATAAATAATTATACAATTCGACGGAGTACCAGCACCATAAACAGGATAAAGGAGCCAGGGGAACAGTCCCCATGGCTCCTGCAGATTATATCGCCACTTTAATGCTGTACTCTTTCAACCATCCATTCACTTGGATTAAATAATCCAATAAACCTTTTGAACTGGAATCAGGAAGGCTGCTTTCTCCGTTTGCAATCTTTCTGACAGCCTCTACATCAATTAACTCTAGAATCGGGGAAGCTGGATCATTCAATATGGAAATCATCCACTTCTGGACTCCAGCAAGATACGCGTCATCCTTCGTACTTGGATAGGCGCTCTTCCGTCTATTCCGCACGTCATCTGGCAGGTATCCCTTGAATGCCCGGCGGAGGATGCCCTTCTCAATGTCATCGATATTTTTCATTTCGAACGGGATATTCCATAGATATTCGACGAGTCGGTAGTCACAGAAGGGTACCCGGACTTCAAAGCCCGTCATCATGCTTGCCCGGTCTTTCCGGTCCAGCATAAATGGAAGGAAGCGGGTGATGAACATATACGACATCTTTCTTTGCTTCGCCTCTACGTCACTTTCTCCCTCTAACTTAGGGAGTTCTGCAAGTGCTTCCTGGTAGCGCATTTGTTGATAGTCCTTGATCTTCAGTTTCTCCTTTAAGTCTTGTTTCAGGACGCCGGCGATCCCTCCGATATTCAGGAGCCACGGGAACACATCGGCATCGAGGAACTCCTGCTGATGGAACCATGGATACCCGGAGAACACTTCATCAGCGGATTCCCCCGATAATGCGACGGTCGCATCTTTTTTCATTTCCTTAAATAATAGGTAGAGGGAGGTCTCAATTTCACCTACTCCCGGCAGGTCCCTTGCACGCATAGGGGTGAGGAGGTTATCTACAAGTTTCTCTGCATCAAATACAATCGATGTATGATCCGTCCCGACATGCTCTGATACCCGCTTCACCCATGGTTCATCAAGGTCGCGTCTCAGGAAATCTTCCTTGAAGCTTTCTTCATTGTTCACGAAGTCGATGGAGTAGGTTGGAAGCACCTTGTTTTCCTCCTTGAACTCCTTCCCTGCAATCGCCGTGAGTCCACTTGAATCGAGGCCGCCGGAGAGCATGGACACGAGCGGCTTATCTGCGATCAGTTGTCTCTTGACCGTATCTTCAAGCAGTCCACGAATGGTTCGCACAGTCGTTTCGACATCATCTGTATGCTCCTTGCTTTCCAGTTTCCAATATTGGACGGTCTCTCGATTATTTTTCGTCACGGTCATATAATGGCCGGCGCGAACTTCATATATATCTTTGAAAATGGCTTTCCCAGGTGTCTTCATCGGTCCAAGTCCAAATACTTCAGATAAGCCTTCTGTACCAATTTCTGCCCGTACGTCAGGGTGGGCAAGTAAGGCTTTAATTTCGGAACCGAACATAATCTGGTCCTCTTTTATCGTATAGAATAAAGGTTTTACCCCCAAATGGTCACGGCCGAGCATGAGCCTTTCTTTCTCTTCATCCCAGATCCCGAAAGCGAAGATGCCGTTGAAATGACGGACACAGTCTTCGCCCCATTCAAGGTAAGCATGCAGTAGCACTTCTGTATCAGAATTTGTTGTAAACCGGTGATTCCTCTCTGATAACTGATTACGCAGCTCCAGATAGTTATAAAGCTCTCCATTATACGTTAAAGCAATCGTGTTCTTACCGTTTTGATAGAGCATCGGCTGTTTGCCGCCATCCGGGTCGATGACGATTAGTCTGCGGTGCCCGAGTGCGGCATGACCTTTCAGCCAGCTCTCTTCTGCATCCGGTCCCCGGTGCTCAATGGCATCAGTCATATTCTTCAAGGTCCGCCCCTCATCTGAAAGGTCTCTTGTCCAATCAATCCAGCCTGCAATTCCACACATATTCCATACGCCTTCTTTCTTAGAGTTCATTCATGGTGAGCGCTCACCATGAAATGGATTTTAGTTATTGGCTGTGTCGATCCCTTTTATGGGGTCACGTTAAATGGTAAATCTCTTCTTCGGCGGGCGTCAAAGGATTGCGGCTGACTTCTGAGAAAAAATGTAAAAGGTCATCCGTTCCTGTCAGCATACTCCTAAAAAATCATGTCTTTTTCCTTATGAAGTGCAATGTGTTGAGTTGGCTGTTCCGGATGAATTTTTTTCTTTCCTTTATGCCCCAGTCATAGTACATTACTGTTATAAGCATATGTAGAACATCGCTCCCTCTCTCGTGGATAAGTGTTCACATTCTCTTGTCTTATAGAAAGCAGGTCGATTATGAAGGTAGCGGAGAAGTTTTACGAATTTATGAGCGCACGTACATGGCAACTGACAGAGGATTGGTATGATTCCCTTGATAAAAGTGATTCTTCAGGCGTGTATGCGTCAACGGATCCCCATGTGATTCAAACGTTAAAACGGCAAAATCATGAATTTCACGAACGCTTTTGTGTTTTATTTAAAGATGTAGGGCAGGATGCTCTGTCTAACTTCGAACGTTGGATTGAAGAAATTGCCAAGGATAATGAACATTTATCCACGCCTACCCACTATATCCTAAGGGAATTCTTTCGAACACAGGATCAGTATTTAGGAATTTTACAGGAGTTTGTCCGTCAGCATGGTGATGAGTTTCCGTCCGGAAGAATCGATGATTTCAGGGAACTGATCATTAAAACATTCAGCATTGTCATATCAAAGTTTGCAGAAGAGAATTACGAGTATTCACAGAGGCGCCTGGAGGCACAGCAGGAAATGATCCGGGAACTCAGCTCCCCCGTCATATTATTAAATAAGAAAACCGGTGTCCTTCCGTTGATTGGCGACATCGATACGGGCAGAGCTAGGTACATCCTTGAGCACACTTTGGCAGAATGTGTGGACAAGAATGTCGAGCACTTATTCATCGACCTTTCCGGTGTCATTATGGTGGATACCATGGTCGCCCAGCAATTATTCCAGATCATCGACAGCCTGAGTTTGATCGGGGTGAAGAGTACCATTTCCGGAATTCGTCCGGAAATTGCCCAAACGGCGATTCAACTCGGCATTTCATTTGAAAATATTTCGGTCACGTCGACTCTCGAACGTGCGTTAAATGAGCAAATATAGTAGATTGAAAGATAACGAGCGTTTACATGGACGCTCTTTTTTTTATCTGTATTTTCCTCATACTTTGTTTGAAGTCATTTTATATAGGGAATAACCTCCATTATAGAGTGAATTTGGCAAGGTATGCCCTTGAATAAAATTCACCGTAGAAGGAGGGGGCGCCATGCAATTCGTCAAGATGATCCGTTTCCATCACAATGGATTCATATGTGGATCACCTACTAAAAAGATGGAGAAGAATCCGGTTTTCATCAACCGTGTCGTTCATAATTTGTTTCATACCGGCCAAACGATTTACACGACAGAATTAATCTTTCCGAAAGAGGCTGACCGGGATTGGTTTGGTTGTTTCTGCTATCTGGAGGAGAACACCATGCAAACGTCAGGTGCGAGAACGATTGGGTTCCTTCCCAGGGAAAGCACCATATGGGTGAGGAACATAAGCCATGTCGGTGAAGGCCTACCATACTATAATCGCTCCCTTCATCCGTTGGTAGAAGATGATTCTGTCGGTGGGGAGAATATGATCACCGATACATGGGTGAAGATGAGTGTTGAGGATGCATTGGAGCGAACCCGTCTGTGGAAGGAGAAGAGTGTCGACCTGCCTGATTGGGTCACCGAGTGCTATCTGACGGAGCTCCAGGTGAAGAGGTTGATCTATCCTTCCTCGAATGAAAAGGTCATGGAGTTTTGGTTAAGTAAAAATTAACACACTGGAGTGTCTGCCTGTACCATTTTTTTGTTATACTACATAGTAGTTAATCTTACAATCTAAGAGGACCTGAAGTGTAACGATCTTTCGTTCACTATCTATGTACGATATAAAAGGGGAATTCACTTGAAATTTGAAGAATTGAATCCGGATCTCGTGGCATTATGTCAGACAGCTGATCATTTTCACATGGCGGAATCCGTGATCGGCAGTCCATTAAGAGGATTAGATATCCTCTCATTGAAGGGAATAGAACGTAAAAAGAACCTTCCAGTCGACGTGACCAACCTGTTGATCATCTATTTCTTTACAGAGGTGAAAGGCACGGTCTATCACCGGAACGCCCTGGCTAAATTATATAATCACTGGGTATCGAATGAAGTGTTCACCTTTTCTAAAGCTCAAGAGATGGTGAAGCTGGATATGCAATCCCAGTTGGGTGAAATCGATCGATTATAATAGGAAGAAGGAGGTCTGGATCCAACGTGATCCAGACCTCCTTTTTTATGTTTGATGCATCATTTTCAAGAAAAGCATTGTGAAGTATTGGGAATTTTGAAATAATTATTAGTAGGAAAAAGGAAGGAGGGAAGACAGCTATGGCGAAACTTGAAACCGGTACCATGCCGGTCAGCAGGACTTATGAAAGGGAAATGGAATCGATCATTGCCCGGTTTGAAGAGGAGAAGCATTCGTTCTATGCGTTGGGCCGGGTTTACATGAATCATCATCAGGAGATGGAGGATCTTTTTTACCGGTCGATTATCCGCCTGGAGGATGAGGCTCGTAAACGGAAGAAGGCTCCTACGGCTACTAAGATTTTTCTGGAGGAATGTCAAAAGGTATCCGAACAATCTTTGGGTTCAGATGAAGATCCCTTTCACCCATTCCATCAACTGGGAGCAGCTGATAAAGAAGCGGTGGCATTAGTCTATATGAAAGGGTGCGACCAGCAAGAGGTAGCCCGGATACTTGATATTCCAATTGATGAAGTGAAATCCCGCTTATTCAGAGGCATACGGAAGCTTCGTGAAATGATGGGGAAGGACCCTGAAGTAGAAGGCTGCCACGAATATCAGAAGTATTATCTGGATTACTTAGGAAGAACGATGGATCGACCGGAAAAGGTGGATTTTGAAATACATATATATCACTGCACGGATTGTCAGGAGGACCTTGCTTCGTTTCAGGAAGTGACTCTCGCCCTTGCCGAATTGGCAGAAGAGACCCATCTACCGGCAGATGTCATGGAGAGAGTCAGAAACAGACTGGATCAAAGGGAAGCACAGAGACAGAAGCGGAGGAAGAAACGAAAATCGATCCTCCTTTCCTTCGCGGGAGTATTTGTACTCCTGATTGTCACAGGGTTTATCACCGGTGGATTTGCTAGTCTCTACTATTCTTACACGGAGGATGATGAACAGCTCCGGGCCATTCTCCAGCACAATCTTGGTGAACGTCTCGACCTGGAGTCGGAGAGTGACGGTGTAAAGGTTACGATCAAGAGTGTTGTCGCGGATGACGTGCAGACGCTCGTCTTTTATGAAGTAGAAGACATGAAGGGGGGAAATCGTTATATGATGAACCCTTATGAAGGGGTCATCATCGAAAACGAATACGATGTCATGAAGAGGGACGAGCAATCCAGTTTCTATTCTCCTCCCCGGGATCAGGAAAACCTACATAATGATAAGAAAAATGTCTATAGGGGAACCATCAGTCTCCAGCCGGTCTCAGTGGACGAGGGGACGATAAAATTACAGATTGTACGACTCATGCAATTAAACGAAGATCCTTCAACCGGCGAATGGATCGGCGGCGGGGAAATGAGATTTGCCGAAGGGGGGTGGAGCTTTGAGATTCCATTCGAAAAGCAGCCATCCCGTGTCCATAAGCTGGATAAGAAGATGGAAGTGGCAGGCATACCGGTCCGATTGGATCAAATGACGATCGCGCCAACTGCAACGGTTCTTGAATATAGCTTTCAGGAGCAAGAAAAGGATGGTCGGATCGATATGATGACCTTTGAGTCGATTGAATCGAAAGATAAAAAATGGAAGGCGGATCAATTCGGGGGCATGATGTACGGAGGAGCTTCTGATAATGAGGGATGGAATTCCTTTAAAACGGCCTTTGACACGCTCTATTTTGATGATCCTAAGAATGTAACCATCCGATTTGGAGCGGCTCATCTTTTTGTAAAGGATCAACAAGTCATTGAACTTGATGTAAATAAAGAGTTGCCGGATACGATAGAGTATCTCGGTAACACGATCACCATCGATGACATCAAAATCGGTAGCCCGACACAAGTGACCCTCACACACGATTTGCCGAAAGACCGTGAGTATGAAAATGTAAACTATTTATATTATCGGACTGCGGAAGAAGAGGAAGATTACTACTCAATCGGAGTCAGTGGCGGTGATGGCATATTGATGGACAAGGATGGCAAGAAGTATGAGCCAGGTTCATATGAGTACGAGAAACTGGACCAGCCCCGTTACTTTGAAACGGAACAAACCATTGATTTTTACAACGACGGCTCCTCTGATGACGTCGTGCCTACAGAGCTTATCATCGACGGCTACAGTACCACCAAATACTTGGACGATTCGGTTAAGGTGAAGCTGGATTGACCGCTTGAAGGGAACAGTACCATGCTGTTCCCTTTTTTTCTTGATCCACCACCGGAATATCTTCCCCATTCAGAGAAACAATAGGTTTGTCGTCACCAGGGTGACAAAGTTAGTTTTCATCATTCTTGAAACCCCCATGCTGTAAGGCCTATCATTAAAATAAGAAATGATTATTTATACATGAAAGGATGAGAGAAGTGGCGCAATCCAATATGAAAGTTGCGGTACAAAAGTTTGGTAACTTCCTCAGTTCTATGGTTCTGCCGAATATAGGTGCATTTATCGCTTGGGGTTTAATTACAGCGTTGTTCATACCAACTGGGTTCTTTCCAAATGAAAGCCTTGCCAAACTGGTCGGGCCGATGGTTACGTACCTGTTACCGTTATTGATCGGTTATACAGGAGGTAAACTCGTACACGACCAGCGCGGTGGGGTCGTGGGTGCCATCGCGACAATGGGTGTCATTGTCGGTGCACCTGACACACCGATGTTCTTGGGGGCCATGGTCATGGGGCCGCTTGGAGCATATGTGATCAAGAAATTTGATGGAATGATCGAAGGGAAGATACGGGCAGGATTTGAAATGCTCGTGAATAACTTCTCGGCTGGTATCCTTGGGGGAATCCTTGCCATTCTGGCATTCTTAGGTGTCGGACCTGCAGTGGACGCATTTACAAGTCTACTCGTTGAAGGTGTTGACTGGCTGGTTGCAGCAGGCCTGCTTCCATTAACCAGTATCCTGATCGAACCAGCGAAGATTCTATTTTTAAATAATGCCATCAACCACGGTGTCCTGTCACCAATCGGGCTGGAGCAGGTCCAACAGGGTGGAAAATCGATTCTATTCTTATTAGAGGCTAACCCGGGACCAGGTCTTGGTGTCCTGCTTGCCTTTATGTTCTTTGGAAAAGGAACGGCGAAGCAATCAGCGCCTGGAGCAGGAATCATTCACTTCTTTGGTGGGATTCATGAAATCTACTTCCCATACGTATTGATGAAGCCGATGCTATTCATCTCCGTCATCCTGGGTGGAATGAGCGGGGTATTTACTCTTGTTTTATTAGGTGGAGGACTGGTATCACCGGCGTCACCTGGAAGTATCATTGCCATTACGGCCGTTACACCTCCTGAAGGAATGGCGTATCTTGCTAACTTTGCAGCGGTCCTTGTTGCAACAGTCGTATCCTTCATCGTTTCTGCCATCGTCTTGAAATCAAGTAAAGCAACAGATGAAGACATCGAAGGTGCAACAAAGAAAATGCAGGAAATGAAAGGCAAGAAAAGTTCCGTTGCCGGCCATGTGAGCCAAGGGACAATGCCTGAAGAAGTGAACAAAATCGTCTTTGCCTGTGATGCAGGGATGGGCTCAAGTGCCATGGGTGCTTCCCTTCTCCGGAAGAAAGTGAAGGCAGCGAATCTAGATGTGAGTGTCACAAACACGTCCATCAGTAATCTGCCATCAGATGCACAAGTAGTCATCACACAGGAGGAATTGACGCCTCGTGCGAAAAATAAGCTTCCGAATGCGTATCATATCTCTGTGGATAACTTTTTATCCAGCCCTGAGTATGACAAGCTGATCGCGAGTCTTCAGGACGGGATTACGGATGAGCAGGCAGAGATTGTCGAAGAGGCAGAGGAAGAAGCGGTTAACGCTGAACCGAATGCCGATCACGATGATGATCTTCTTCTTGAAGAGAACATCTTTATGAACCAGTCATTTGCCACGAAAGAAGAGGCGATCCGTTTCGCTGGAGAAGCCCTTGTGAAAGCAGGATATGTGGAAGAAAGCTATGTAGATGCTATGATTGATAGAGAAGGAATCACATCTACGTATATGGGTAACGATGTAGCGATCCCACACGGTACGGAAGACGCGAAGAAAGCCGTCATCAGATCCGGATTCACCGTCGTTCAAGTTCCCGACGGCGTCGACTTCAACGGAGAGAAGGCGAAGATGATCTTCGGTATCGCCGGTAAAGACGGTACACATCTAGAAATCCTATCCGGCATCGCCGTTGTCTGCTCAGAGCAGGAAAACGTCGACCAGATGGTTCAGGCCAAGTCAGCCAAAGAACTGAAAGACATCATCAACAGCAACTAGAGACATCATTCAGAAAGGCGGGATCCCTGCCTTTCTGTTCTCATTTGTTTTGAAAAATAGCTCATGCCAGGGAAAGAGGGGAAAGTATGTTTATTACATCAAGGGAAAAAGCCATTATTGAATTGATTGTAAAAACATCAGGGAAACATACCGTGTACTCTCTTTCTGCGTTTTTAAATGTGAGCGGAAGAACCGTACAGCGAAATTTAAAATCAATCGAAAGCATTTTAAAACAGTACCACCTGGAATTGAAAAGGACGGCCAATGAAGGTCTATTCATCGATGGGAAGAATGAGCATATCTATCGTTTAATACAAAATCTTGCGGATGTAAATCCGACCGACGAAACACCTGAGGAACGAAAGCTGAATCTCCTGATCATCCTTATGCATGAAGGCCCTTCTTTTAAAAAACAGGTGCTGGCGAGTCAGCTCGGAATCAGCGTGACGACCTTGTCTTCTTATCTGGATGAGCTTGCCGATTGGCTTCAGAAGTACGGTATCACCCTGACGAGGAAACGAGGGGTGGGGGTGGAGCTTATGGCGGAAGAAGCCGACAAGCGTCATGCCCTGGCAAGTTTTTTTCTTGTCCATTTTTATGAAGACATCATCGAGACCCTGTATGGGTTGCAAAAGGGTCATCATCTTGATGAACCGGTTCTCGGTTATTTCAAACCGGATTATTTACTTGCCGTCGACCAGGTGGTGAATCAACATTTGGCAGACGAGCAGATCACATTAACGGACAGCGATTATATCGGTCTTGTCGTGCATGTCTGCCTGACTGTCCAGCGAACGGAAAAGGGCTTCGGGTTACAGCAAAGGGAACCATCTGAAGAAGAGGCATCAGGTGAGTTCCTGTTGATGGATAGGATATGCCGGGAACTGAAACAGCGGCTTTCGGTTTCAATCAACTATCTGGACGTCCAATTCTTGACGGTCATTTTGAAAGGATCAAAGGTGCAGGATCCAGAAGTCGTTTACTACGACAGCATCCTCCTTGGGCATCTCATCAAAAATGTCATCAAGGATGTGTCGGCAGATCTCCACGTGGATCTGTCCGATGATTTTTCCCTGTTCCAGGGACTCCTTGCCCATATGGGACCGTCGATCTTCCGTTTGCAACAGGAGCTCGATCTTTTCAATCCCCTGACGGATGAAATCAGGAAGAAGTATCCGGTCTTATTTCTAGCGGTAAAAAAGAGCCTGGAAATGGAGTTTAAGGATATCTCGTTTCCAGATGATGAGGTGGCGTTCATCGTCCTTCATTTTGGGTCCGCCATGCTGATGAATGAAGAAAAGGTCAATATCCAGGCCGTGGTCGTATGTCCCACAGGAATCGGGACCTCAAAGATGCTCGCCAGCCGCATCCAGCGGGAACTGAGCATGATCAACAAGGTGGAAATCCTGTCGATCAAGGATTTTCAGAAAGCGGATCTCGAGGAGTACGACATTGTCATTTCCACCGTCAGGCTTCCCTTTACGGAAGTGGAGTATATTCTGGTGAGTCCATTATTGAGTGAGAAGGACATCGGATTCATCCAAAGCTATCTGCAGAATAACGTCGAGAAGCTGACGAGGAAAAAATATTTGAAACCCTCCCCGAAGTCTGATGGGAAAGCCGAAGTGAGAGTGCTCCTTCAGGAAATCAAAGATGTCCATTCCAGCATGGAAGCCATCCTTACCAATTTCCGCGTGTACCGGAAGCAGTCGGCTGGAAATCACGTCAGGATCCTGGGTGAAATGGTGGAACAGGCTGACCGGGACGGACTTCTGCAACAGCCTCAAGTGGTCCTGGACCAATTGATGGAAAGGGAGAAAAAGGGCGGACTGGGCATCCCGAACACGAATATGGGGCTTTTCCATTGCCGTGATGATAACGTAAATAAACTGATCTTTCAGGTTGCCCATCTGGATGAACCTTGTAAGATCAAGGGGATGGATGGTGCGGAGATGGAGATGAAGAGCCTTCTCCTGATGCTTGCCCCGGAAGAATTGAGCAGGCGGGAACAGGAAATCCTCAGCCTGATTTCTACAAGTTTAATCGAAGATCATCGATCGATGATGATTTATTCGTCGACGAACGAATCGATCATTTTAAAGAAATTAGAAGAAATCTTTCTGGACTACTTACAAACTAATTTGATAAAGGAATGATGAAGTTGAAACAAGCCGTACATTTTGGAGCAGGAAACATAGGCAGAGGGTTTATCGGAGCATTGTTTTCCCAATCAGGTTACCATGTGACCTTTGTGGATATTGCGGAACAAGTGATCAATAAACTGAATGAAGAAGGACGCTATGAGGTGAAGCTTGCAACGGAAACGATGGAAACAGAAACGATCGAGAATGTGTCCGGCCTGAACAACCTTCATCAGGAAGGGGAAGTGATCGATACGATCGTCTCGTCTACATACCTGACGACGGCAATCGGACCGAACATCCTGCCACGGATCGCACCCCTGATCGCTAAAGGGATCGCTAAGCGAGTTGCCTCTTCAGATGAACCGTTATACGTTATCGCATGTGAAAACCAGATCGGTGCAACGGATATTTTGAAAAAGCATATCTTGGAAAATCTTGATGAAGATACGGCTGCAAAGCTTGAAGGCAAAGTCTATTTCTTCAATTCAGCGGTGGATCGCATTGTACCGATGCAGGATCAAGGTTCATTGGACGTCCTCGTTGAGCCATACTACGAGTGGGTGGTTGAGACGACGGAAGAAATCCCGCCTGTTGAAGGAATGACGATCGTAGAAGATCTTGCACCCTTCATCGAGCGGAAGCTGTTCACGGTGAACACAGGGCATGCTGTCATAGCTTATCTTGGATATCTGCAAGGGAAATCTACCATTGATCAGACATTGGCCGATGACGCAATCGCTGCACAAGTGAAGGAGACGTTGAAAGAAACAGGTGCCTATCTTGTGAAGCAATATGGTCTGGATGAAAACGACCATCTTGCTTATATTGATAAAAACATCGAACGCTTCAAAAACGCCTACTTGAATGATGATGTCACCCGTGTGGGACGCGCGCCGATCAGAAAGCTTGGTTCTGATGACCGCTTGATCCGTCCGACCACCGAGGCTCTAAAAGCGGGACTGTCTTATTCGTATCTCGCCAAAGCGATTGCAGCAGCGCTCCTGTTCGACAATCCTGAAGACGAACAGGCCATGGAAATCCAGAGCATGATCAAGGAACATGGACCAGCTCATGTTTTGAAGGAAGTGAGCGGACTTGCTACGGATAGTGAGATCTTAAAAGAAGTATTGGTACAGTATGAAGGGTTGAAAAAATAAATTAGTGGACTGTCGGAAGGGATCCGGCAGTCTTTTTTTATGAGTTTTGACTACGTGTCCTTTCTGTGACATCCCTGAACCCGCGCCAATCCTAGACCCAAGTCAACTACACTATTTTTCAGCGGAAACAGAAAAAATAAAGATAGAATTCCCCTCATCCCGGGTGTAAAATAGATGAAAATACACTCTCATATTTTGACATGCAGGAGGAAACAACCGAATAAAATATACAGTTATGCCTAAAGTTGCTATCGTTTTTCCAGTCTGGAAGATTCAAAGAATGCTTCCACCAATGTAAAAATTCAGAATGTTAAAAATACGATAAGAGGTTGATGAAAGTTGGCAATGAATACGACTGAAACAGCTGTAAAGGAACAAACGATTTTCCACCACACGGGGAATAAAATCAAGACGGAAGACCGGGATATCCAGATCATCGCGAAAATGGAGGAGCCATTGATCGTCGTGCTTGGCAATGTGCTGAGTCATGAAGAATGTGATGAACTCATCCAATTGTCTAAGGACCGTGTCGAGCGTTCAAAAATCGGGAACACAAGGACAGTCGATGGACTGAGAACGAGCAGTTCTGTCTTTTTGGAAGAAAGTCATGACGTCGTGACACGTGTTGAAAAGCGAGTCTCTCAAATTATGAATATACCCGTTGAGCACGGGGAAGGTCTTCAAATCCTGAACTATAAACCGGGACAGGAATACAAGGCTCATTTCGATTTCTTCTCGGCATCGGCAAGGCCTGTGAAGAATCCGAGGATCAGTACCCTTGTCATGTATTTGAATGACGTAGAGGAAGGCGGGGAAACCTACTTCCCGAAGCTGAATCTCTCAGTTTCCCCTCAAAAGGGAATGGCGGTTTACTTCGAATATTTCTATGATAATCAAGAGTTGAATGACTTGACGCTCCATGGCGGTGCACCGGTTGTCATCGGGGACAAATGGGCTGCGACCCAGTGGATGAGAAGGCAGGTATTTAAATAAGAAAAAGGAGGAGCAGCCCAAGAGTGGGGTGCTCCTCCTTTTTAGCTTGCGGATTTTACCGGTTTCACCAATCCGGCATTCATTCTTTTCACGTTGACGGTATGGATGATCATGCCGGCGATGATCAGGAGGATGCCGAGGAGAGCAAACCCTGATGGAATGGGAACGGAAAGGATGGCCGCTTCACCCATGATGACGAACAGGATCTGGGTCGACTGGGTCGCTTCCACTGCCGCGAGCTTCCCGGGATGATGCCTTGCCATATTCGTCGCAAGGAAAAAGAGGGAAGTCGCAATCACACCTGAGCAAACGGCCACGATAAAGGATTGTGTCACTTGACCAGTGGAGGGAACGCCTACTTTTAAAAATGCATAGCTTCCAAGGATCAACCAGAAGGGGGTGCTTGCGATCGTCATGCCGAGTACCCGTTGGAACGTATCAAGCTTCCCACCGCATACCTCCATCATTTTACGGTTCCCAAGGGGGTAAGCGAATGCTGCGATGATCACCGGTAAGACTCCTGCGATCATTTCTGAAAGAGACAGCCCACTGGCATTTTCCTGTTGGATGAACAGCACTCCGATTAAAATGATCGAGGAAATGCCGAGAGCCCTTTTTTGAATGGCGTGCCTCCGCCTTACAGGCCCTGATGTGAAAAACAAGGGAGCGAGCAGGATCCCTGCCACAATCGTGAATTGCCACGTGCCCGCAACAAGCCAGCCAGGTCCATATGCTGCCGCATACGTCAATGGACCATAAAAGAGGACAAACCCGACAAAGCTCCACGTCAGCCACTCGTATGGCTTCTTCTTCATTTCAATCCACACTTGATTTATATTCTTCCGTAAACCTACAATAAGGAAAAGGAAAGGGAGCATGAACAAAAAACGCAGGGACGAACTCCACATCCAGCTTCCGCCGGCAAGCTCCATGGACCGGTTCAGGATGAAGGTGACGGCAAAGAACATGGATGAAATGATACCGAGAGTCAGTTCTTTGATGGGAAGCACTCCTTTCTGATACATACACTATCGTTTATTTTAAATTCATTTTAGAGGAAAAATCCTCACTAAGGAAGTTAATAATAGTTTTTTAATCCTTGATTGGTGGTTTTTAAGGGCTTCAGACTATCACATTCACATCATTGTGGGAAAATCGTCCTTGATTGCGTCGTTTTCGAGGGTGATTGCGTCATAATGGAAGTAATTGCGTCGTTATTAAATTAATTGCGTCATTCCCCATAGTTTATGCGTATTTTTGAAATAAATGGTAATACGAGCTCCGAAATCACGCTATATCCAGAAACCAATTGACAACCATTTCAAGAGAATGATATAGTTATGCCAATAAAAAATATACAGTCACTCTCTGATAATAGAGGCGCGAGAATGATGAGTACCTTCTTTGAGAATAATGGATTCCGGGATAAGTTGGGAAAGGCAGATCGCCGAAGCAGAAAATAGCCAATTCTATTTTTTGTTGGGCCAGCATTGAAGAAATGCTGGACTGTCACAATGCAAAAGGTTGTGGAGCACTATTGAAGAGATGTTAATACATAGTCTTCATCATGTTTCCGTAAACTTTGATGAAAAACCGTATGAGCATCTGCTTCATACGGTTTTTTTGTGTTTTTTTAGAGAGTCTAAAGGAGTTAGGGAAAATGAGTACAGTTGATGTGAATGTTCAAGGGGATTTAATGATCGGGGGGATCGGTACGGGAGAGCTTGTCGAAAGATACGGCACGCCCCTGATGGTTTATGATGAAGGGATGATCCGCGGGAATGCGAAATCGTTCCGGGATGCATTCCATGAAAGTGGTCTGAAATATCAGGTTGCCTATGCGAGTAAGGCATTTCTTTGTAAAGAAATGGTGCGTCTGGCGGAGCAAGAAAACCTCTCCCTGGATGTGGTCTCAGGCGGGGAATTGTATACGGCACTTGAAGCTGGTTTCCCGGCAGCACGCATCCATTTTCACGGGAACAACAAATCCGAAGAGGAGCTTAGAATGGCTCTTGAAGCTGAAATCGGCTGCTTTGTCGTCGATAGTTTCCTTGAACTTGAACTGCTTCATGACCTGGCAAAAGAGCGGGAGCAGGAGGTGCAGATCCTTATCAGGGTCACACCGGGCGTGGAAGCCCATACTCATGAATACATCACGACGGGCCAGGAAGATTCGAAGTTCGGATTCAGCATTTCAAACGGTCAGGCGGCAACGGCGATTGGGCTTGCGATCAGGAAGCCGTACTTCTCATTGCTCGGCCTCCATTCCCATATCGGATCTCAGATTTTTGAACAGGAAGGCTTTGATCAGGCGATCCGGATATTGTCTGATTTCATGCAGCGGATCCGGATCGATTTGGACGTCACGATGCCGGTTCTGAATATCGGTGGCGGATTTGGTGTCCGGTATACGGAAGAAGACCAGCCTCTGCCGATTCCGACCTATGTCAAGGGGATAACGGATAGTGTGAAAACCTATTTTGCCAAAAATGAATACCCACTCCCGGAAGTCTGGGTGGAGCCGGGTCGAAGCATGGTGGCGGAAGCAGGTAAGACGTTGTATAAAGTGGGCTCAAAGAAAATCATCCCGGATGTGCGCACTTATGTGGCGATTGACGGAGGGATGACGGATAATATACGCCCGGCGCTGTATCAGGCGAAGTATCACGCGGTACTGGCCAACCGTCCGAATGAGGAATGTACGGAGCTTGTGAGCATCGCGGGGAAGTGCTGCGAGTCTGGCGACATGCTCATCTGGGACCTGATGCTGCCGCCGACGAATTACGGGGATATCCTGGCTGTGTTCAGTACGGGGGCCTACGGGTATTCAATGGCGAGTAACTATAACCGGATACCGAGACCGGCAGTTGTGTTTGTGGATAACGGGGAATCCCGGGTCGTGATCGAGCGGGAGACGTATGCGGATCTTGTGCGGAAGGATCGATAGGGAAAAGAAGGGTGGAGTCCAAAGGGTTCCATCCTTTTTTTTATGGTAATTTCTGGGTTGTTATGATAACGTAAAGGTAACTTTATCCAATGAATTCGGAGGATCAATCTATGAATCTTAATTCGATCGGTTCTATGGTGTTGAAATTTGTCTTGGTTCTGTTCGGGATCATTCTTCTTACAGGTCTCATCGGCTTGTTCAACGAAGGCGTGGATCTCAGTCTGAAACAATATATACTCAATATTGTGGAGATTTCAACCTCCCTCGTCCATTCTGAGTCGATGACCATCACGAATGAATCGAACAACTCGTATCCTATGTTCCCGGCCTTCTGGGAGCCGTATTTCTATTCTGTTTCGATCTTTTTGTCTGCCTTTCTTTTATCCGTCCTCATGGGCATATTCCTTGCGTACCTTACACATTTGCTGCCTTCCAGCTGGTCAAAGTTCATCCTTAGGGCGACCAACCTGCTCGAGTCCACACCCGATATCTTCATCTTGATCGTCATTCAATACGGTGTGATTTTCATCTTGAAAGAGACGGGGGTGCTGCTGTTTCCGATCGTCGGCTCCCAGGAAAAGGTGTATCTCGTCCCAATTGTGACCCTGTCCATCTTGCCGACGATCATGTTGTTCAGGATCATCTATCTATTGGTGAATGATGAATACGGGAAGACGTATGTTGATCTGATCAGAAGCAGGGGGATGTCCAAGCACTCGATTTTCTTCATCCATGTCCTGCGGAATATTGCGTTCAGTTTATTGAATCATTCCAAATCGATCATTCTGTTTCTCTTATCTTCTTTAATCGTGTTTGAAAAATTATTTAATATTTATGGCATCACACACTTCATTCTGTCATTCTCTCAAATGGATGTGATCAGTTTCAGTCTGATTATGTTCTATTTGCCTGTTTTCCTCCTGCTCATCCTCATCAGAACCATCGTTGATCGGAAAACCGGACAGAAGGTGGCGATATGATGCTGAAAAAATTGATGAAGAATCCACCATTTATAATGGGGTTTATTTTTCTGTTCGGTATGTTTGCCGCAAGTCTTGTTTACTATGTGGGGTGGGGGGATGAGGTGCCAAAGCTTGACCTTTTGAAAAATGATGAAGGGTCCCTTCTCAGCCCTCCCTATTCACCGGTGGAGGCACCACCTCTTGGAACCGACAATTTCAACCGGAATATCTTCCTTCTTATCATCGTTGGGGCGAAATATACAATAGGGGCAGCGCTCTTGATCACGCTATGCAGGGTACTGCCTTCTATGTTAATGGGGTTGGTGCTTCATTTTTATTTGAAACCGTTCAGGAGAATCATCGATCACATGGTGGATGCTGCCAACTATTTTCCGCCGACCTTATTATCGTTTTTATTATTGAATTGGATGCTGCTTGATGGTCCGTTATATAATCCTGATGGTTTCCCGTATGATTTTACGGATAAAACGATTTTTTACCTGATCATTCTTATCGTGATTTCGCTTCCGAGCCTGACCCTGCTATTTACGAATGAATATGACCGGATCATGAGTCACGAGTTTATTGATAGTGCGAAAGTGCTGGGGGCAACGAAGCGCCATTATATCAGGAATCATATTCGTCCTTTTATTCTTCCGCAGATTCTTCTCGTGTCGATCAGGGAATTTATGATCATCATGCTGCTGATTGCGCATCTTGGGGTTTTGAACATTTATATAGGGGGATCGTCACTTGAGATAGACCTTTTTGACAATCAGTTTCTTGCCTCCCTTTCTCATGAATGGTCGGGTCTTCTCGGAGGCTGGTGGCAATTCCTGTGGACGACCTATCCGTGGATTTCTTTCATCCCTGTCATTTTCTTTACTTTGACGATCCTGTCGGCAAAGCTGATGCTGATCGGGGCGACACAAGTGGTGGAAACCCTTATGGAATCCTCAATAGAAGAAGGGTCGGCTGAAGAAACTGAAACCCCATGCCTAAAAGAAATGTTCCAACTTGTGAAAGAAGCGAAGTGAGAGGGAGTAAAGAGGGACGGACCTCTGATTTTAAAGCGAAACCCAATAGGGACGGACCTTCATTTGCAAAAATGAAGGTCCGTCC
Source organism: Rossellomorea sp. LJF3 (assembly GCF_037046045.1). NCBI lineage: Bacteria > Bacillati > Bacillota > Bacilli > Caryophanales > Bacillaceae > Rossellomorea > Rossellomorea sp. LJF3. The sequence continues at coordinate 231,025 of NZ_JBANLY010000004.1, forward strand.
CTATTGGATTAAGATAAGGCATCCATGACATATCTCTTCGTTACATCCTGATAAAATCCGGCCTGGACCGTCAATACGGATACAATCATGACATTAAGGACTTTGGTGAGGTTTTCCTCTGCAATTCCGTCAAAGGTTGCCAGCATAGCGCGGCACTCTTCCTTGATGAATCCATCGATATGCTCGTTCACTGAACCATCCGCCGTTTTGATGGACGGGAGGGACTGGTGGTGGATCCTATCGAAGATTGATGCATAGGCAAGATAAAGATCCGTGGGATTGACGATGTCATCGGTTCGGTCTTCGATATTATTGAACACAAGAGTCAGGATCTTACGAATCGATTCAAAATCAAGTGTCGCTTTCAGGTCTTCGACGATGAATAACATGGCGGCCTGTTCGGTGGTGTATTTTTTACCGAGTTGGGGGGATCCGATCAACCCTCTTACATCCCGTTTCACCCAGTTCTGGACAGTGCTTTGAGGGAAATTGGTGAATTCGATCAGGTTTCCCAGGGAGACGATCTCATTGAGGGAAAAGCCGATTTCGCCTTTGGGTGATTTAAGGATTTTTTTGATGATGGGTGGACGCTCGTTTCCTTGAACGGGATCCGACCAGATTTCCCCGATGACCTCATGTGGATTCCTGCTAGCAGTGCCGTTCAGAGAGAGCAGCAGGTCGGCCATATTATTGCGTGTCAGTTTAAACGTTTCCATCGTGATTACCCCGTCTCTTTTGCAAATATCTTCTTCTATACTACTGGTTAGGTGAAGTCTCGTCAATTTCACCTTTTGCTTGTATTTTGACCATGAAGGATTTATAATATAAGCAGATACAGGTTCATTTGAACTTGAAATAGGAGTGAGAAAAGATGGGGAAACGAATATTTTATTTCCTGTTAACGAACGTTTTAGTACTACTGACGATTAGCATCATTTTTTCCGTCACAGGAGCGGGGAATTACATCACGGCTTCAGGCGGATTAGATTTAGGGGCACTGCTCGTATTCAGTGCGATCATCGGTTTTTCCGGATCGTTCATCTCTTTAGCGATGTCACGCTGGATGGCAAAGAGGATGATGGGTGTACAGGTATTGAATCCGGATGGGGCTTTATCAACTGAGGAACGTGCCGTTGTCGAGAAAGTCCACCGTCTATCAAAAGCGGCAGGACTCATGCATATGCCGGAAGTGGGAATCTACCATTCTCCCGAAGTGAATGCATTCGCAACAGGACCTTCTAAGAAACGCTCACTTGTTGCCGTTTCGACTGGATTGCTTCGTGAAATGGATGATGATGCGGTTGAAGGCGTCATTGCCCATGAAGTGGCCCACGTTGCGAACGGGGATATGGTGACGATGACCCTGCTGCAAGGTGTGGTCAATACATTCGTTGTCTTCCTCGCACGGATCGCCGCATGGATTGCGTCCCGATTTGCAAGGGAAGAAATGGCACCAATTGTGCATTTCATTGCTGTGATCGTATTCCAGATCGTCTTCTCGATCTTGGGAAGTCTCGTTGTCTTCGCGTATTCACGCCATCGTGAGTATCACGCAGATAGAGGCGGAGCGGATCTTGCCGGTAAGGATAAAATGGTCCATGCTCTGCAGATGCTGAAGGCTTACTCAAGCCGGATGAAGGGGGAAGACGACACTGCGATTTCTACATTGAAAATCAATGGACGACGTAAATCTGCAATGTTCTCGACTCACCCGGATCTGGATGAGCGGATCAGCCGTTTGCAGGCGAAATGATAAATGTAAAGGTGCCTGTCCCCGTTAGTGGGGGCAGGCACCTTTTTTATGTTTTACCATGAAAATGATAAACATGCCTCTATGAAATGATTCTATTCTTTTCCCCTCGCCGTGACCATTTGTACAAGCTATGAATATTTTACTAGTAAAGGAGGATACAAAATATGGTAAAAGCTAGTGATTATTTAATAGCATTGGATGATGGTCACGGTCTTGGGACAGCAGGTAAACGGACGCCATATATTCCGTCAATCGGAAGGCAGATCCGGGAAAACGAGTTCAATGAGAAAGTGACCTTGTTTTTGAAATTGGAATTGGAGAGATGTGGATTCCGGACGCTGTTAACGGCTCCGACCGATGCAGATACCCCGCTTCAGGCGAGAACCGATGCCGCGAATTCCATGGGGGCGGATGCATTGGTTTCCAACCACTATAATGCCTTTGATGGGAAGTTTGATGGCCCGGGGAAGGATGCTGAAGGGCATTCGCTTCATGTATATTTCAATGATGCAAAGGATAGAAAACTTGCTGAGAATATTGCGAAGTACTTGAAGCAGGGGACGAAGCAGGTATACCGGGGGATCATTGAGCAGAATCTTCATATGACGAGGGAGTTCAATGGCCCCGCGGTACTTGTCGAGAATGGCTTCATGGATAATGAGAGGGAAGCGTTGCTCATGATCAACGAGGATTTTCAGCGTGAGACGGCAAGGGAGCAGGCACTGGGAGTGTGTGATTTCTTCGGGGTGTCTTATGTGGCTGCAGGTAACGGCGGGAACGTCGGGTCACCTCCCGTTTCCGGTGGGACAAGCAGCGGAAATTTTGTCGGCAAACGCGTTGAGAGTATTTACAAAGGTGCAGAAGGTCTTGACTTCTACAGCCGTCCGACCTTCGATGATACCTACCGTGCAGGAATATTGAAGTACGGGTATGGATTTCCGACGATTGTCCGGAAGCTGAAGGTGGAAGGTGCCGATATGTATGAAGTCATGAATTCAAGGGGGCATGTTTATTATGTGACCGCATCACCGAAATATGTAAAGGTTGAAGGAAGTGGACAGCAGGGGGGCTCAGCCTCACCTCCGCCTGCATCAGGAGGGCCGATTGCCATTGGAGAAATCACCATAATAGGAGTCGCCAATGCTGCCATCATTCAAGATCGCCCAGATCGTTTGACATCCAAAGACCTCGGTACCATCAGGAAAGGACGGACCATTCCCGTCACGGGATCCGTCAGAGGGAAAAACAGCAGCTCAGGCTATTGGGAAGTCGTCTACAACGGAAGAAGGGCCTATGTCACCGGAGAATTCGGACGTTACAGAGCCTATTAGTCTGTTCCTAACAAAGAGGAGCCTTGCATGCAAGGCTCCTTCTTTGTGCTGTTTGCCCCCTATATCCCTGTTGCATTCCGCCTCCATTTTTAATAAAGTATAGAGTTAGAGAGCAATTTGAAGGAGGACGTAAAAATTGTCGAATATCAAACCAGAAACGATGGTTGCCACTATAGAAGAGTTAGATCAAAAAGGGTCGGGACAGGCTGTGATCTGGCGTGAGAATGAGCTGGGGAATCCGAAGAAACTGCGACTCACAATCCCTCAGACCCTGATCGGGGAAAAGGTGAAGGTGACGGTCGATCAGCCGGACCGCCGGAGACGGAAGGCGATGGCGGATGAAATCCTGGAGGCGAACCCAGAGCGCACCGAGCCCCCCTGCCCGCATTTTGAACGGTGCGGAGGTTGTGTGTGGCAGCATTGGGACTACGAAGGTCAGTTGAAGCACAAGACCGATCACGTGAAAGAAGCCCTGAATGGACAGGGGTTTGATCCCGCACTTGTCCGTGACACGATGGGAATGGACAACCCTTGGCGTTACCGCAATAAGATGGAGTTTACCTTCTCACCGGAGGGAGCTCTCGGTTTGCATGAGCAAGGGAATTTCCGAAAGATCATTTCCCTTGAAACCTGCCTGATTGCAAGTGAAGAAATGGTGGAAGCGACAATGGAAATCGCTGATTGGGTGAAGGATCATGCCTTAGAAGGATATGACAAGGACAAGCATGAAGGGTTATTGCGCCACTTGATGGTCCGCCAATCATTTGCGACAGGTGAATTGATGCTTGCCCTGTTCGCAACGGAAGCACCCCACGACCATCAAACAGCCGTTGAAGACTTAGTGAAGCGCGTCGGTGATAAATTCCCTCATGTAAAAAGCTTATTGTGGCTGGAGAACACGGCATGGGCAGATCGTACCCAGGCAGAGGAGATCCACCTGCTATCGGGACGTGATTTCATTTATGACGAAATGGACGGTTACCGTTTCCGCTTATGGTTCGATACGTTCTTCCAAACGAATCCGATTCAGGCACAGAAGCTTGTGGACCTGGCAATCGAGATGAGTCAGCCGAAGAAAACGAAGAAGATGATCGATCTTTTCTGTGGAGTAGGAACGTTCTCCCTTCCTTTTGCAAGTAAAGTAGGGGAGCTTGCTGGTATCGAGATCGTGGAAAGCTCCATTGAATCGGCGAAACGGAATGCAGATGATAACGGGATCTCAAATACGACATTCCTCGCAAAGGATGCACGGAAAGGAATCGACCAGATGCTCGAAACTTTCGGTCATCCACAGCTGTTGATGCTTGATCCGCCGCGTTCCGGTGCCGGCGGGAAAGTGATGAGACGAATCGGTCGCGCGAAACCGGAGCGCATCGTGTACGTTTCATGTAATCCGGATACCTTCGCGACGGATATCAAGGAACTTGAACCCTTCGGATACACTCTTGATGCGGTTCAACCGGTTGACCTATTCCCTCATACGGTGCATGTGGAATGTGTCGCGACACTGACTTTGAATCCATAAGCGGGAATGGCCATCCACTCCCCCTATGAAAAAAAACACCCGACCCAAATGTGGGCCGGGTGTTTTTTGATGGTCCACTATTATCAGACAAAAATTAGAGGGACGGACCTCCATGCTTCATTCGAATGGAGGTCCGTCCCTGAACTTTTCATTTAATCGGCCTTGATTTTTTGAATACGTCTGTCAGGTTCCATTTTGCGCCATTCCCGCTTGGATCGGTAATGTTGACGATGGGAGCGACCTTAATCATACCGGTTACTGTTCTTCCATTGTGTTTGAATTCTGTCTGGCCGATGGTGGCAGCGATGTTTTCTCCCCATAATCCGTATTTTTCCTGGATCTTTGATTTTTGGATGCCGGGATTGAATAGGACCTCCATTTTATAACGTTTATCAGGGTTGACCCGATCCACTTTGATCTGGAAGTGGCCTTTTTCGTCCACAACACCGGTACTTTCGGTGACGTACTCCATGTCTTCTTCCCCCTGCCAATTGATCACCCTTGCATACGATTCATGGTCCCCGTATTCCTTGAGACCGGCAAACATGATGGCATCTTTGGGGAGGTTGCTTTGTCCATCCACAATCAGTTCCTTGTCCTTAAGGAAGACCGTCCCGGTTATTTCGATTCTGATCCCGGTAGGCGCTTGCTGTCTAACCGGAAGCTCCGTCGCCATTTGAACACGACAGCCTGTTAACAACAGAAGACAGGCTGTGAGGATAGACGTGATTTTATTTCTCATCGGGACTCCTCCTTAGAATGGCCACGGCTAATAAATGTGAATGGATCTTCCAGGTTGATTGACGGCTTATATTTATTTGGTCCGGTTTTCTCCTTTGTAATTGGAAATTTTTCTTCCAGTAAGACCTCCTTCAGAAATCGGCTCACCTCATTGATACATAAAACTGAAACCGCAAAAAAAGCGAGAGGGGTCATCACCAGCCACGTATGGAGGAAGACCATCTGAATATTCATGCTCATCGTCGCAGCCCATTCATTTGTGTAAGAGAAATATTCAGGTACGGGCTCGGTGATCCCGAAGTTCGCTATTTTCAAACCACCCAAACAAATATGAAGAACCCCGATTTGAATGAGTAGATAAAGGGTTTGGGAGATTTGTTCCGAAAACATGACGAGGGCATGGCGGCTGAACTGCGGGCGTAAATGCCGCTTGATAATATAGAACTGTGATGCTCCTATTTGTTTGGATACAGAAACGAAATCATTTTTCAAATACTCTCTCATTTCTTCCCCGATATACATCCCAAGAGATGGAATCACGATAATCGCTATTACAAAGACCTCGATTATTAAGAAGCGGAAGGAAAAAATGGAACCAGCCTCGAAAGCAAGTTGCAGAGGAGAGAGAAGGACAAAGGCAATGATGGCCAGTGGGATGAAATTAAACGTATCCCCGACCCCTTTAATCATCTGTCTCGCCCAATTTGGCAAAAAAGCATACATAATCCCGAAAAGAAAACCGCCGATCATGCGAAGAAGAGCGATGACAATTGCAGAAAGTAAAGTATATTTTGCACCGGACAGTAGTAGATAGAATAGATTCCGTCCAAGTTTATCGCTGCCCAGAGGGGCCATTTCTTCCATAGAATATGGGGGATCCGCAATCAATCTTCCGGCGTCATCTTTTAAATACGGCGGCCCGGGTTCGAGGAGTTCCGGATAGACCACAGGCACGATGAAGCTGGCTGAGAGCAGAATCAGAAGAAAACCTAGTGGGAGCCAAAAACGGAATGATCTAAGAATGATCATGAACTGACCTCCCCGCCTGACAGCCATTTCTTAAGTAATACGGCTCCCAAAGTAAACACAATGAAAAAGGGTATGTAAATCATCAGCATACCGATAAAAAAAGCACTAGGCGTATTTCTTGACACATCCAGAAGCACATTCATAAATCCATTAATGTTAAAGAGAATCTCGATGATCAACAAATTGGAAAGCATGAGAAGAAAAATCGGTTTGATATGATAATAAAAGTGGATCCACACGTTCCGGAATAAGTGAACCCAGATCGTATATGCCTTTGAAAATCCTTTCGAATAGGAATACTCTACATACGGTTTTTCTTCTTCTTCCCGAAGCTGAAATAAGAATTGCTTTGTCAAAAATGCAATCGGCATGATGGCTAGACAAATAATCGGTAAAAGGTAGATTTTTTCTTCGCCAAGGGTATAGATTTCAAACAGCAGGATATCCGTTTTCTTAAAGAACCAGACGATGAACAGCTGGATAAATACAATGATCATGACGTCCGGAAGGGAATCCAGTGAATCGAGTAAGCGAAAGCAGACTCGGTAGACCTTTCTGGGCAAAAACATAAACAAGTAGCTTATTAGAGAAGACGTGCCGGCAGCAAGGAAAAAGGCAAGCAGCAGGAGCGAGAAGGAATAACCGAACAGTTGGAAGAACAATGGGTAAATCGGATAGCTCTTAAAGTCCATCGGATCGCCGACTTTGATGATGATGGATCCGGGTTGGAGTAGTTCATAAGCCATTTCCTGAAGGGTTTGTAGATACTTCCCCAGCATGATGACCAATTCAGTGTCGTATGCAAGCAGAGAACCTGCAGCGCTGAAAAGGAATAGACCGAAACATGTGAGTATGAATTGAATGGGGAGACCGACGATAGGTAATCTTCTCAGTTGAAGCACCTCCAATGTCTTTTAGAAATAGTATAACTTCGTATTACAAAAATTTCAAAATAATTTTAATTTTTACAATTATGTTAATTCGATGGGTAATAGGATTTGAATAGTAATCCAGCCCAATGAAAATCCTATCAGTATATTCATCACAGTAGGATTGATAATCTTTGGGGGTGTTTTCCGCAGAGGCCATAAAGGACATTAGGGGGAAAGAAAGGTATAATGAAGGGGAGATAAAAGGGAACTTCACCAAAAAATCATAGAAGGAGTCTATGGTTTTTTGTTTTATTTATTGAAAAGGAGGAGAGGACGATGGAAATGAAAGCAGGTTGGAATCTCGAAAACAGTTATAGAAGCCTTCCTGGAATATTTTTCACCAGCCAGATTCCAGAGCCTGTGCGTGCCCCAAAGCTGATGGTTCTAAATGAGCAGGTTGCTGAGTCCCTGGGGCTCGATGCCGAAAAGCTGGGAGCGGATGTGCTATCGGGCAATGAAGTCCCTGAAGGAGCAGAGCCCCTTGCCCAAGCCTATGCGGGCCACCAGTTCGGACATTTCAATATGCTGGGTGATGGACGGGCTGTCCTGATTGGCGAGCAGATCACGCCGGAGGGAAAACGATTCGATATTCATCTTAAAGGGGGAGGAAGAACCCCATATTCCCGTGGAGGGGACGGTCGGGCAGGACTCGGTCCGATGCTACGGGAGCACATCATCAGTGAAGCCATGCACGGACTTGGGATACCGACTACCAGGAGTTTGGCGGTAGTGACAACGGGTGAACCCATATACCGGGAAACGGAGCAAGAAGGTGCGATCCTGACCAGGGTGGCCGCCAGTCATCTCCGCGTCGGGACGTTCCAGTTTGCTTCAAGATTCGGAGAAGTGGGTGATCTCCGCGCCCTTGCAGATTATGCCCTGGAGCGCCACTATCCAGAGGGCATGGATGCTCCAAACCGCTACCTTTTCCTACTGAAGGAAGTCATCAAGCGCCAGGCAGCCCTAATCGCAAAGTGGCAGATGGTCGGATTCATCCATGGTGTCATGAATACGGACAATATGGCGATCAGCGGGGAAACGATTGACTACGGCCCCTGTGCTTTCATGGATACGTATGACCCGAAAACGGTCTTCAGTTCCATCGATGCACAAGGGAGGTATGCATACGGGAATCAGCCGCCGATCGCAGGATGGAACCTCGCCCGCTTTGCCGAAAGCCTGCTTCCGGTCCTTCATCCGGAACAGGAAGAGTCCCTCAAGCTTGCCCAGGAGGCGGTTCTGGAATTTTCCAAGTTGTATGAAGGGCACTGGCTTGACGGCATGAGGGCCAAGCTTGGGATCTTCAATGAAGAAGAAGGGGATCGCCCGTTGGCAGAAGAACTGCTGGAACTCATGAATAAACATCATTCAGACTTTACGAATACGTTCCGGAGCCTGACGTTGGGTCGTGAAGAGTCAGATGTATTCAACACACCTGAATTTACGTCTTGGAAGGAACGATGGAAAGAAAGGCTGAGCAGACAGGACGAGAAACTGGAAGCGTCCAAGCAGCGGATGCGCACGAGTAATCCGTCGGTCATCCCGCGTAACCATAGGGTGGAAGAAGCGCTTCAGGCGGCAGTGGAAGAAAATGATTACAGTGTGATGAACGACTTGCTTTCGGTTCTGGAAGATCCGTACGCTTACTTTCCAGGCCAGAAAGAATATTGCACGCTTCCAAGTCCGTCGGACCGTCCGTACCGCACCTATTGTGGAACGTAAAGGTCATGGGTTGAGGGCAGATTTTTCGGCAACACTATAACCAACGTAATGGAAAGGTGGAACGCTCATGAAGGCCGTTCAAGTTACAGGGTATGGAGATGTCGACAAGCTCCAAGTCGCGGAGATTCCCGTCCCCACCCCTAAAAAGGGGGAAGTCCTTGTCAAAGTAAAGGCGTGTGCCATTAACAATACTGAAATCTGGATGAGAGAAGGCGCATATGGAACCGAAGAGAAGTCTGGATGGCGGCCTGAAGGGGTCCAGTTTCCAAGGGTTCCCGGTTCGGATATCACAGGTGAAGTGGTAAAAGTGGGTGCGGATGTTTCCGAAACTCTGTTGGGTAAAGATGTGGTCCTGTTCCCATTCACTTCAAGCGGCACGGAAGGAAGCGAACATATATCAGACGATATGTCATTCATCGGATCCGAATACGACGGCGGCTATGCTGAATACGTCGTCTGGCCATCGGAACTCTGTTATGACATGCCTCTCTCCACATATGAAGAAAGTGCCGTGTTTTCCGTCAGTGGTTTGACGGCATGGCATATGGTGGAACAAATCAAGGCTCAGCCTTCGGAAACGATCGTTGTCACCGGTGCCAACGGCGGTGTGGGATCATTGAATGTTCAAATTGCTTCCAAGGTTTTCGGAGCAAAGGTCATTGCCATAGTAGGGGACCTGGCTTTAGAAGACAAGATGAAAGAGCTCGGTGCCACATACGTATTGTCCTATAAGTCGCCAAACCTTGCCGGTGAAATACTTGATGTAAACGGAGGCCCGGTCGATTCCGTGTTGGATGTAGTAGGGGATGCACTGTTCGAAACATCCCTTGAAGTCTTGAAAAAAGGCGGCAAATTCTGTATTTCAGGGTCAGCCGGTGGTCAGAAAACGCAACTCGACTTCAGAACCCTTTATTTAAAACATATCACGTTCTATGGTTCGGTCCTGGGGACAAGAGAAGAGTTCAAACATATGCTTGATGCGATTTCGGAAGGGAAAATCAAGCCGGTCATTGACCGGACGTTCCCGCTCGAGCAAGCCCGTGAAGCACAAAACTATTTTAAACATTCAGGGAAGCTTGGGAAGATCGTCCTCCTTCCCTGACATACATGCGATGAAGCTCGGAGTCATACGTGATTCCGGGCTTTTTTTGCTGTTTGAAAGGATTGTAAGGGAGATAAGCCGAACTATACACATATAAACTTTAAAGGGGGCGGTACATGATGAAAAAGATGACCGAACGACAACTATTTAAAAGAGGACTAAAATCGTAAAGGGGTTTTATATGTGAAGCAGGCATTACTTGTCATTGATGTGCAACAGGAATTAGTGGAAGGCAACGAAAAGGAACAGTCGGTCTTTCAAAAAGAAAAACTGATCGAAACCATCAACAGAGTGGTCGCCAAGGCAAAGAAAGCAGATGCCCACATCGTCTTCATCAGGGATAAAGACGTCGCAGGTGGTACCGGCGAAGGGTTCGGGGTACATCGGGACCTAGAGATTCCGGATTATGCAGAAGTATTTGATAAGCTTGCCACCAACTCGTTTTACGGGACACCGTTACTAGCCTTTTTAAAAGAAAAAGAGGTAGAGCATCTCGTGATTGCAGGCTGTCAGACCGAGTACTGCATCGACACGGCTGTCCGTTATGCGACGGTCAGCGGATTCGATGTCACCCTGGTGGCTGACGGCCATTCCACCAAGGACTCCCAAGCCTTGAAGGCGGAGCAAATCATCGCCCACCATAATGTTGCTTTGAGGGGTCATTACAATGTGGATCATTTCTCGGATGTGAGACCATCCAGTGAGGAACTGTTCCAGCCGAAGCATGATGAGTATCGGAAGGAATATGGAATGTAGGAGAATTAAGCCCATTTTATCAGTGAGTGAGCTGGTAGATGGGCTTTTTTGCTCTATTAGTATCTAATTCGTTATATCCTGACAGTTCGGACAGTAATACAATCTTCTCGAAGCCGCCACGATTTTCTCAATCTCGCTCCCACAAATGAAGCAAGACGCCCCTTCACGATTAAACACCCAGTGTCGATAGCGGGGACGCTTCACTCCTTTTGATTTCAGCTTTTTGGCAAGTTTGGGATCATTCGTGATACCGCCTGTCTCGTACGATTGATTCACCAAATCAATGGTGGCATGGGCAGCTTTTTTTAATTGGTCTTCCGTACAATCAGCCGGGCGAAGAGAAGGATGGATGCCTGCCACAAACATGATCTCTGATCGTAAATAGTTTCCGATTCCTGCTACAAAGCCCTGATCCAATAGTAGAATCGACCATTTACGGTTTCGGAATCGTTTATCCTTCATCCTCTCGACCAACTCATCCGCGGTTACCTCTTCACTTAAAAGGTCCGGTCCTACCTTTGCGATGAAGGGATGTCCGGGGACTTTTTCATCACGGAGTACTTCAATATCCGAAGCACTGTAGAGGAGGGCCGACTTCTTCTCGTTATGGATAGCGAGGCGGAGCTGTCGATTGGTTTTCGGATAGTTGTACAGGTTCCGGATATACCATTTTCCGTAAAGTTGATTGTGGGAGTAGATGGTGTATCCATTGTCAAAACGGATGAGCATGGCTTTTCCTTTCGTGTCCACTCTTGTCACGTTAGAACCCTGCAACAGTTCTTCATAATCTTCTAAATGAGGGAAGGCAAAATAAACATCTTCCACTGTTTTATTTTTAAGAGCACGCTCAACGTTATCGGCTGCTCTTCTGATTTCGGGACCTTCTGGCATTTGGTTTCTCCTTTTTTACTATAATTGTTCCCCCTTTTCAGCAAGTTGTAACATTTGGGTGGGTTAGAAGGGAAAAGAAGAGGGACGGACCTTGCAAGGTCCGTCCCTCTTCTTTATATAGCTACTCGATCATTCCAACAATCCGTTCACAAATTTCATGGGTGATCAATGAGTCACTGATGGAAGGGTTGGGTTCATGCCCTTTTTCCACACATTCGAGGAAGTGATCGACCAGATCGTAGAAACCCCGTTTATACAGTGTCGGTTCCCAGTCCCCAAAGGAGGAAACGCTCATTTCTTTGTTATGATAGTGAGTCGTTTCCACTAGGCTGTTGACGACGTATTTATGATGTCCGGCAGAGTATTCGATGATTTCTTCCGTCACGCCTCCGTCACGATTCATAATGCCGACTGCCGTACAGTTCTCACCAATGAGCTGTATGACGAGATGGTGAAGGAGATCTCCTTTTTTAAGGGATTGAACCTTCACATCCAACACCTCTGAATCCAGGAGGAAACGAAGGGTATCGACGACATGGATGAAATCTTCGACCACGAATCTCCTCGGCTCGTCCGGAGCAGCGAATCGGTTTTTTTGCATCAGGAGGAAGCTCGGTTTCCCGTGCTCTTTCAGTTCCTTTACCTTAGGGATGAAGCGCCGGTTGAATCCGACCATGGCGATTTTTCCGCTGTCTTTCGCAAGCTGTACGATTCGCTCCGTTTCCCCGAAGGTCAGGGAAATCGGTTTGTCTATGTATACATGAATGCCGTTCTCAAGGAGCTTCTCCGATATTTCATAGTGGGCTTCGGTGGCTGTACTGACGAAGGCAGCATCGATGTTTGCGGCTATCAGTTCTTCCACTGTCTGAACCCTCTCCTCGACTCGATATTTATCTCCAAGTGCATGTAACGTCTTGGCATTTCTTGTGCAAAGGACCAATTCTATGCCTTCTTTTTCAGATAGGACAGGAAGATAAGCTTTCTTTGCGATATCCCCTAATCCGATAAGACCGATTTTCATCGTCTTCACCTCTTCATTTTTCTTTTATTATAGTATTCTACAATAGGATTTCAAATGTAACGCTTTCAGCTGACAGAGAGACATTCTTTCAAACACGAACAATAACTAAATTAATTAAAATAAAATTCGTATTTTGGTTGATTAAAAGAAGAGGGTTTGTTATAGTTACACCGTACCACCATTACATATCGTCACTCGTATATCCTCAGTAATATGGTCTGAGCGTTTCTACCCGGTTCCCATTATAAGAACCGGACTACGGGTTGAAGTATTCGGTTTTTACGGTTTTTTTGCCGTTTTTGCTTTTACTTTGACTTCTGAGATCTGGAACGTAGATTCACTCTACCATGACAGGTCTTTTTCTTTTGACCAAAATCAGCGGGATCCAATCACCAAGAAAAGGGAGAGATTCACATGAAAAAGAAAATCGCATCACTCGCAGCTGTGTCTGTACTGGGTTTATCCTTATTTACGGGGTGCAGCTCAACGAACAAAACGGAAGCGAAAGATAAAAAGGAAGAGCAGCCGATCCTGATTCAGGGGCCGATGCCCATTGAAGCAGAAAAATTTGCAGGGAAACTGAAAAATGTGAAAGAAGAAAAGTCTGGATCATTTGTCTTTTATAAAGGAACGGTGGACGACTACCCGGTCATCGTTGCCAAGACGGGTAAAGGAATGGAAAATACGGCAGCAGCCACGGCTGTGGCCATTGAAAAATATGATCCCATCGCCATCATCAATCAAGGGACTTCAGGCGGTCATGACCCGGCATTGAACGTGTTTGATATTGTAATTGGTGAAAGAACGGTCAATCTTGGGTCATTAAAAACAGGCAACCTGGCCGATGAAGAAGGAATCGACCCTACTGCCTGGAAGCCGATGGACCTGATGGCTTCTGAAGGAAGTGCCGGGGAAGACCCGAATGCAGAAAAAATCCGCTATTACGATGGTGACGAGACACTGCTTGCGGCTGCCAACGCCGTAAAGGATACCTATAAAAAAGGCAAAGTCGTCGAAGGGACGATCGGTTCTGCGGACGTATGGAATAATGAAGTGGACCGCATCCAATGGTTCCATGAGAAATACGGTACTTCCGTAGAGGAAATGGAAGGGGCAGCGGCGGCTCAGATCGCCGGGGCATACGACGTACCTTTCCTTGGAATCCGTGTTCTGTCAAATAACAAAACGAACGGCGGAGCATACAATCCCGACACAGCAGCTGCGAACCAGGGGTATGTATATGAAGTGGTAAAAGAATATATTGCAGAGATGGAGTAATTCATTTCTTTAGGGACGGACCTCCGAGTCGCAACGGAGGTCCGTCCCTATTTATGTGTTACAATGGTGAAATGCAATATCTCATTTTGTACATCATACGGAGTTGGTCATAATCGAAACGAAAAACTATTTATATACGTATTCATGGGAACCGAACGAAGAATCACTATGTGCATTGGAAAAACGCACATTGTTCGGTGAGAGTTCTGAATCGGGTATTCTTGAAAGTCCGGTGAAAATAGATCCGAGCAGGAGTCCTTTTATTCGGGAGAGGCTTGAGGTCATCTGTGAAGGTGCCGAGTTCGAAGAATTACTGGATGAAATACGGGGATTGGATGCAGTGGATGGATTCAAAGTCGTGTTCGTACAGAATCCCGATGCCGACCGGGTCGGCTTCAAGAAGCTGAGAAGGATTGAAAAGGAAATCGGGCTTCACCTGAAAGGCGAAGCAGAACTAGTCAATCCAGACATTTGGTATGGAGTCATCAAGACGCGGGACCGCTGGGTGTTTGGGTTCTATAAGAAGAATGAAGCGGTTTGGCTGCACCACGTGAAAAAGCCACATAGTTACTCCACAGCTTTGAGTACCCGTGTGGCGAGAGCCGTCGTGAATATTGCGGCTCCCGAAACGGACGGGATTAAGATGATCGATCCCTGCTGTGGAATCGGGACGGTACTGGTAGAGGCATTATCCATGGGAATTGATATTGTCGGGAGTGACCGTAATCCGCTGATCCTCGAGGGGGTAAGAGAGAATATCGCTCACTTTGGACTTGATGGGGACGTGTCATTAAGGGACATCAATGATGTAACCGGGAGCTACGACGCCGCGGTCATTGACCTGCCTTACAATCTTTGCTCCGTCATAACGGATGATGAACAACTGGAAATGCTCAAAAGTGCGAGACGATTCGCTGAAAAGGTCGTGATCGTAACGTTGGAAGATGTGGATCACAATGTTGAAAAAGCGGGCTTCGATATTGTCGACCGTTGTGAAGTAAGTAAAGGAAGATTTGTGAGACAGATACTGGTATGTGCGTAATGAGCGTGGGAGACCACGCTCTTTTTTTTATGACACTTTTTCACCAAAACAAGAATATATTTCTTTTTCCCAATAATAATAAAGTTAATTGAACGTTTGGCTGAGTGAGAAGAAGTCAGGATTATCAAGGGTTCCGGGCAATGTAAACGCATTACATTTTTTCCCTTATGACATTTGTCATGCCCAGCATATGACACCTACTACTAACACGATGATCCCCCTTATCCTATAATGAATCCAACGCCTTAAACGAAGGGAATTATGACATGACAAATATAAAAACATTGAAAAAAGAAGTTGCTCCTTATGAAAAGTCTACAACGAAAGAAAGTGTATGGCAGATGATCAATACGCTGGGGCCATTCTTTCTATTATGGTTCCTTGCGTATCAAAGTCTGTCGGTATCATACTGGCTCGCACTCGTTCCAATCGTGATCGCCGCAGGATTCTTGACGAGGATCTTCATTATCTTTCATGATTGCACCCACTTTTCTTTCTTTAAAAGCCGTAAAGCCAACCGGGCAGTCGGAACGGCCATGGGTGTACTGACACTGTTCCCGTTCGATCAGTGGGGACATGATCATGCCGTCCATCATGCGACAAGCGGAAATCTGGATAAACGGGGAACCGGTGACATCTGGACCCTTACCATCGACGAATATTTAGCGGCACCTTTGAAAACACGTTTAGCGTATCGTTTTTACCGCAATCCGCTCGTGATGTTCGTTCTGGGACCGATTTATGTATTCCTTTTGAAAAATCGATTTAATCGTAAGAACGCTCGTAAGAAAGAGCGCAATAATACGTATTTAGTGAATGTCATCATCGTGGCACTTATTGCACTGCTTTCTGTCACGCTTGGATGGCAGGAATTCCTTCTTGTGCAGGGGTCGATCTTTATGGTTTCAGGTTCGATCGGAATCTGGTTGTTCTATGTACAGCATACGTTTGAAGATTCCTATTTTGAAGAAGACAAAGAGTGGCAGTATGTGCTGGCAGCCGTGGAGGGAAGCTCATTCTATAAGCTTCCGAAAGTTATGCAGTTCCTGACTGGTAATATCGGCTATCACCATGTCCACCACCTGAGTCCAAGGGTACCGAATTACAAGCTGGAGCAAGCTCATGAAAATACGGAGCCACTACAAAATGTACCGACGATTTCACTCTTAACGAGCTTGAAATCCCTTCGCTTCAAGCTATGGGATGAAGAAAATAAGACGTTTGTAAGCTTCAGGGGCATCAAATCCTCAGCAAAATCAAGCGCGCGTATTTCCACACAAGCCAAACCTGAATTATAAACGCAGCCGACTCTCCTTATGATATTCATATAAGGGGAGTCTTTACTTGATACGGTGCAAAAAGGAGAGGACGCATATGATTCGCATAGTGATAGCAGAGGATGAAGAATGGGTGTTAGGAACAATCGGCTCGCTGCTCAACCTTGAAGAAGATATGGAAATAGTGGGAAAGGCGAGGGACAGGGAGCATACCCTGGAACTCATCCACTGCATGCAACCAGACCTCCTTATCCTCGACATCGAACATCTCTTGAGGGACGGACCTCTGGAAGTGCTGGAATGTAGACTGCTGGTACTCGCAACATTCCCTAAAGAGGGATATCTGGAAAGGATACAGGACACCGGTGCAGACGGTTACTTATTGAAGGATAGTCCGAGTGAAGAATTGACCTCATCGATTCGCAGCATGATGGAAGGAACGAAGGTGTATTCTTCAAAACTCATGGAGAAAAAAGAACCTGCATTATACGAAATCCCCCATGCACCGGGACCGGTGAAGAAGAATTATTTCACGATGATCATGGATAAGATGAAGCATCCGACAGGGTGAATGATTCGTCAGCACCTCACAACATCACCAGGGGACGAGGGGGAATTGACCTTCCAGGGCACGCGTTACCTGGGTTTCGGGCGTGGTTATCTAAAAGATCAACGATAAAAGGAAGTCAAAAGGGAAGATTATCCCTTCTGACTTCCTTTTTATTAGAAAAATATATTCAAGATATAAAAGAAGATGGCGGCAAGACTTGCCGAAATGGGCAATGTGATGACCCATGTGATCAACATTCTTTGAGCCGTTCCCCACTTTACACCTTTCAGTCTGTGAGCGGAACCAACACCAAGGATTGAAGAAGAGATGACGTGTGTCGTACTGACCGGTAAGTGAATCGCTGTCGCCCCAAAAATGACGGCTGCTCCCGTCAAGTCTGCTGCCACACCATTCACTGGTCGGATCTTCATGATCTTTCCGCCAACGGTTTTGATGATCTTCCATCCGCCGATTGAGGTCCCTAGTCCCATGGCTGTTGCACAGGAAACCTGAACCCATGTCTGGATATCATCGGAGGTTTGATAATTGTTTACGATCAGGGCCATGGTGATGATCCCCATCGCTTTTTGCGCATCGTTCGTTCCATGGGTGAACGATTGAAGTGCCGCTGTCGCAATCTGGATCGAACGGAAATTACGGTTCGTTTTCGCCAAATTTCGATTCTTGAAAACGACCTTGAATATGCTATAGATGATGAAACCAATTACAAAAGCCAAAAGGGGTGAAAAAATCAATGCCTGGATGATTTTAATGAACCCTTTATAATTCAGTGCTGAGACACCGGCTGCAGCAATGGCCGCCCCTGCGATCGACCCGATCAATGCATGGGAGGAACTGCTCGGTATCCCGTAATACCACGTCACTAAATTCCAAGTGATGGCGGCAAGAAGCGCTGCCAGGATGACGATCGACCCGTTCTCCAGGGAAAAGGGGTCGACGATGTCCTTGGTGATCGTTTTGGCGACTCCTGTGAATGCTAGAGCTCCCACAAAATTCATGACGGCTGCCAGGATGATGGCATGCCTTGGTTTCAGTGCCTTTGTCGACACAGCTGTCGCGATGGCATTGGCCGTATCATGGAACCCGTTGATAAAATCAAATGCAAGGGCCCCCACAACAATAAGTATGGTTAAAATTAAGATTGTATCCATTCCTGCAAGACTCCTTAAGCATTCTTCATAATAATGGTTTCAAACGTATTGGCCACATTTTGACAATAGTCTGCGATTTCCTCAAGCTCTTCATAGATCTCCTTATATTGAATGATACGAATGGGATCCTTTTCCGTATGGAAGAGATGCTTGATGGATTGACGGAGAATCCCATCACATTTTGATTCTAAATCTTTGATCTTGATGGCATGCTCTCTGATCTGGATCCATTTTTTTGTGGATAACAGTTCGACAGCCGATTCAATTTCATCGGAACATTGACGGATCGCTTCGACAAACTTCAGCATATATTCGTCTGCCTGGGTGATGGAATACATTTCAAACATAGCGGATGTATGCTCGAGCCCATCCAGTACATCATCCATACTCATAGCCAGCGCCAGGATATCTTCCCGTTCAATCGGTGTGATGAACACTTTGTTCAAGTCCAAAATGACTTCATGCACAAAAGAATCCCCTTTTGTTTCATATTCCTTCATCTGACCGGAAAATTCTTTTAAATCACTCACATTATTCAGCTTATAATCAGCAAAATAATGTGCACTCACTTTCAGATTGCCAGCTATTTGACTAAGAAGTATAGCGAATTTATCCTTTTTCTTGAAAACCATATGTTCTCAAACCTCCACGAAATCTAGTTAGAATTTCTAAACCATTTAATAATAGCGTATATTGTCGAAAATAAGAAGGGGAAAATCCATTCATTTCTTGGAGCCTGCAAAGATAAAAAAGGACCGGTTCCCGACTGTTATGCAGTCTAGGCACCGGTCCTGTCTGTTATTACCATTCTTTTGGTTCGTAATCCAAATCCTGAAACAATCTCGCCTTTTCTTTTTTGGAAAGATCGCGCCACTGTCCGACAGGGAGATTCCCTAAATGAATATTCATGATCCGTGTACGCTGCAATCTGTATACCTCATATCCGAGTGCTTCACACATGCGGCGGATTTGTCGGTTCAACCCCTGGGTGAGGGTAATTTGAAAAACATATTTCGAAATCTGCTCCACTTTACATGGAAGTGTTTTCGTTCCAAGAATCTTGACGCCCTCTGACATCTGCTTGAGGAAGTCTTCTGAAATCGGACGGTCAACCGTGACGATGTATTCTTTCTCATGCTGATTTTCCGCGCGGAGGATTTCATTGACGATATCCCCGTCGTTCGTCAGAAGAATCAGTCCATCGGAATCCTTGTCCAGGCGTCCAATATTGAATATTCGCAGGGGATGGTTAACGAGATCCACGATATTCCCCTTGACCCCTTTTTCTGTCGTACTCGTTATACCGACAGGCTTATTCAGAGCGATGTATACATTGTTCCGGGCGACCCTTACAGGTGCTCCGCTCACCAATACATCGTCACCTGGATTCACTTGGTCACCGATCTTCGCGACCCGTCCGTTGATCGTGACCCTGCCTTCTGTGATCAACTTATCGGCCCCGCGTCTCGACGCCTTTCCAGCTTCACTGATATATTTATTAATTCGCATATTCAACACAACCTTATACTCAAAGTGATTATACTAAGAATATCGGACTGGCACTTTATTTTCAAGGAAATCCACATTCGCGGTTTTTGGAAGAAATCCCTTTACATTCACGCTGCGTCAACCTGTAAAGTAAGAATTGTCAGGAGGTGACATCATGGAATATACCGTTAAAAAATTAGGGGAGATCGCTGGGGTGAGCACGAGGACTATCCGCTATTATGATGAAATTGAGCTTCTGAAGCCGGCCAGGATCAATTCATCAGGATACCGGATTTACGGGCAGGAGGAAGTCGACCGCCTGCAGCAGATCCTCTTTTACAAAGAATTAGGTGTTGGACTGGATGAAATAAAGGATATTCTGGATGATCCCGCCTTCGACGCAACACTTGCATTACGGGAACACCGGGAAATATTACTGAACAGACGTGCTCAGCTTGATCAACTGATTGCGAATGTTGATAAAACATTACGTGTAAAGGAAGGGAGAAACATCATGTCGGATAAAGAAAAATTTGAAGGATTCAAAGAAAAAATGGTGGAAGAGAATGAGAAAAAGTATGGGAAAGAAGTGCGGGAGAAATATGGTGACAAGAGAGTGGACGAATCAAACGCGAAAGTCATGAACATGTCACAGGAAGAGTATGAAAAGGTCACGGGTCTCGAGAAGGAAATCAAAAAAATGCTGGGAGAAGCATTCCAAGACGGTGATCCTGGAAGTGAGATGGCTCAGAAAGCCGCTGATCTCCACAGGCAGTGGATTTCCCACTATTGGGGTCATTACAGCAAGGAAGCACATGCAGGACTCTCCCAGATGTACGTGGACGATGAACGATTCAAGGCCTATTATGATGGAGAACAAGAGGGAGTGGCCGAATTCCTGCGGGATGCGATCCACATTTATACCGGGCAGAAAAAAGAAGTGGAATAAACAAGAAGTACCCCGACCCACTAATCCGTGTTATGATATGGAGACGAACTTGAAAGAACGAACCTGATCATAACGGAGTGAAAAAATGAGTAAACCTAAGAAAAAGAGCGGAACAGGCCAGGGCACAGGCAAGAAAGGCTGGAACCGGTGGCAGGCAGGCGCCAATAAGAAAAAGAGCAACAAGCCTTACACAAGTAAAGGTGTAAAACACGGCAACAAGCAGGAAGATTAAGAATGCACGTCCATTTCCTTTTGGGAGTGGGCTTTTTTTCTGCAGATAGGAGAAGGGCAATATCATCTTCTTTCTATATAAAGAGAGACTGGTAAAGCACGACTTTCTCACAAGCGTTTATTAAAATGAAAAAAGAATTTGCTTTTTTTACGATTTCCTGTTATTCTAAGAAAGAATTATTTTTGTTCGGTCTGTAAGGAATGAAAGTATTTAAACTTTTCGCCTTTGATATCTAATTGAGCAATAATAGTAATAAATCGTGGATACAATGTCCACACAGGAGGATACACACATGCAAGAAGGTACAGTAAAATGGTTTAACGCAGAAAAAGGTTTCGGTTTCATCGAAATCGAAGGTGGAGAAGATGTATTCGTACATTTCTCAGCTATCCAAGGCGAAGGATTTAAATCTTTAGACGAAGGTCAAAAAGTTTCATTCGAAACTGAGCAAGGTCAACGCGGACTTCAAGCGACTAACGTTAACAAAATCTAATTGCTTTAAAAAGAAGGACTCTCTTTGAGGGTCCTTTTTTTTGCGAAAAAAAAAGTGCCTGCAATCAGGCACCATCTTAGTTACGTCAAAGCGTATTTCATAATTCCTTGAATGTAGATGGACGTTTCCTTCAACTCACATTCCCTGATCTTGATCTTTCCTTCTCTTTCTAATTCAGCTGCCACATTTTCGATGGTTTCTGCTTCTTCTCTGGATTTCACAGGAAGTTTGATCGTAAAAAAGTTTCCGCGACTTGCTTGACTCAGCTTTTTGAGTAATATGCTCTTATTCATTCGGCCATCCCCTTTATATCTTACTTTCGACAGAGGAGCGATATATTCCTTTATGTAGAGAGAGTGGAAGTAAATTTCGGGATGGATTTGCTTTTTATCAGATTATCTGTTACTCTTAGTAAGAATTATTTTTGTTCGGTCTGTAAGGAAAGAATAAGTTTTGAACTTTTCGCCTTTGATATCTAACTTGAGCAACGATAGTAATAAATCGTGGATGCAACATCCACACAGGAGGATACACACATGCAAGAAGGTACAGTAAAATGGTTTAACGCAGAAAAAGGTTTCGGTTTCATCGAAATCGAAGGTGGAGAAGATGTATTCGTACATTTCTCAGCTATCCAAGGCGAAGGATTCAAATCTTTAGACGAAGGTCAAAAAGTTACATTTGACACTGAGCAAGGTCAACGTGGACTTCAAGCGACTAACGTAAACAAAGCGTAATAGCTTTTGATGAAGGGACTCTCTCAGGAGGGTCCTTTTTTTATTGGTAATGAGGAGATTTGTCGGGGCTGAACGAGCCGACTGCGCTTTAGGGTTCTTCCAGCTCCGGCGGCTAGAGGCTCGAGGTCATAAGCTAAATAGGCCAGGAAGGCAAAGAGCGCCTTCCCGGCCCATTCATCTTATGCTTGTCGCCTCTGGGCAAGCCGCCTGCGCTTTAGGTGACTGCTTGCTCCGGCGGCTAGAGGCTCGAGGTCATAAGTCAAACAGGCCAAAAAGGCAAAGAGCGCCTTTCCAGCCTGTTCGCCTTATGCTTGTCGCCTCTGAGCAAGCCGCCTGCGCTTTAGGGTATAAAAAGGGACCGACAGCGTTCGTCGGTCCCGGAGACAACATGTTACAAGTTAAAAATGGTTAGGTAAAGCATAACACACTATTGGGGGATTACCTAAATAAATTTGAAAAGAATTTATAAGGGTGTGATTTTGTGAATAGAATGTGTACTTTCCTATGAAAATAAGAAAAACTAAATGAGGTTATGATATGTCAATCAAACAGTTTAAGGATTATAAGCTCAGTGGAGAGATTGTCAGGGCGCTGTCCGGTTTAGGATATGAAGCTCCTACAGAAGTACAATCCAAGGTACTCCCACTTGCTTTAGAGAAAAAAGATCTTGTTGTCCGTTCTCAAACGGGGAGCGGAAAGACGGCTTCTTTCGGGATTCCCCTATGCGAGATGGTGGAGTGGGAAGAAAATAAACCCCAGGCCCTGATTTTGACCCCGACACGGGAGCTTGCGGTTCAAGTCAAAGAAGACATCACGAATATTGGGAGATATAAGCGGATCAAAGCGGCAGCCGTATACGGAAAATCCCCTTTTCATCGCCAGAAGCTTGAGCTGAAGCAGAAAAATCATATCGTTGTCGGTACACCCGGCCGCGTCCTCGATCATATTGAGAAAGGGACCTTCCCACTGGATAGACTGGCGTATCTTGTCATTGATGAAGCCGATGAAATGCTTAACATGTGCTTTATTGATCAAGTAGAAGCAATCATTCAGGAACTGCCGGCTGATCGTGTGACGCTGACATTCTCTGCGACCTTACCAGAGGATGTCGAAGCACTCTGTCATAAATATATGAAGCAACCTGTTCATATTGAAATCAATGCAACGGGAATCACAACGGATAAAATCGAGCATTCAGTTCTAGAAGTGAGAGAAGAGGAGAAAATGTCCCTTCTGAAAAACGTGACTACCGTAGAAAATCCGGATAGCTGCATCATTTTTTGCAGG
Organism: Rossellomorea sp. LJF3; assembly: GCF_037046045.1. Lineage (NCBI taxonomy): Bacteria > Bacillati > Bacillota > Bacilli > Caryophanales > Bacillaceae > Rossellomorea > Rossellomorea sp. LJF3. The sequence continues at coordinate 254,333 of NZ_JBANLY010000004.1, forward strand.
ACGAAGGAAAATGTGGACACATTATGTGAAGAGTTGGACCGGTCAGGTTATCCTGTGGATAAAATCCATGGCGGCATGATTCAGGAAGCCAGGTTTGAAGTGATGGACGATTTTAAACGGGGAGATTTCTGGTACCTGGTGGCAACGGATGTGGCTGCGCGGGGAATCGATATCGAGAACATCACCCACGTGATTAATTATGATATGCCTATGGAGAAAGAAAGCTATGTACACCGTACCGGGAGAACGGGGAGGGCAGGTCAGACAGGTAAAGCGATTACGTTCTGCACGCCATATGAAGAGAAATTCCTTGATGAAATTGAGGGGTATATCGGATTTAAGATCCCTAAGCATACGGCGCCTGCGCGGGAAGCTGTGGATTTGGCCAAGCAGGATTTTGAACGGAAGCTGGATGAGGAACCCGATTTTAAAATGGACAAAAGTCAGCAGCTGAATAGAGACATCATGAAGCTCTATTTCAATGGCGGGAAGAAAAAGAAAATCAGGGCAGTCGATTTTGTCGGGACGATTGCGAAAATCGATGGCGTGACGGCTGAAGATATCGGCATCATCACCATCCAGGAAAATCTTTCGTATGTGGAGATCCTCAATGGAAAAGGGCCGTTGGTTTTGCAAGCCATGAAGAAAACGACGGTAAAAGGGAAGATGCTTAAGGTACATGAAGCAAGGAAATAAATGTAGTGGCCTTCTCCTGTGAGGAGGTCTTTTTTTTACACCCTGCAACATGGGGCACGATATGTCGGGTTGGTTGCTTTCATACTTGCTATTCTTAAGAAGAAGGAGGTCATGGAAATGGATACATTGAAGACGATGAATGACGCTTTACGGTATATTGAAGAAAACCTGACGGAAGAAATCGATTATGAAAAAGTGGCCAGGCGAGCCTATTGCTCGGAATATCACTTTAAACGGATGTTTTCATTCCTTGCCGGGATTTCACTGTCAGAATATATCCGGCGCCGTCGTTTGACCATGGCAGCACTTGAACTGCAAAACGGGGATGTAAAGGTGATTGATATAGCCTTGAAATATGGCTACTCATCACCCGATTCCTTTACGAGAGTCTTTCAAAAAATGCATGGGATCACTCCGTCACAAGCAAAGGGTCATTCAATCAAATCATTTCCACCGATGACCTTCCAGTTATCCATAAGAGGAGGCAATGAAATGAATTATCGAATCGTAGAGAAAGAACCGTTTTCCATTGTAGGAATCATGAAGCGGGTGCCCATCGTGTTTAATGGGGTGAACCCTGACATTGCAGACATGTGGCAGAGCCTGGATGAGAAAATGATCAATGGGTTAAAGAGCCTATCAAATGTTGAACCACAAGGATTGATTAGTGCATCCGTCAACTTTTCCGATGGCAGGATGGAAGAGAAGGGGGAGCTTGATCATTATATTGGCGCAGCTACAACAGATGAGTGTCCCCACGGCTTATCGAAACTTGATGTCCCTCGCCTGACCTGGGCAGTATTTGAAGCGGTCGGCCCATTTCCGGATACTCTGCAGCAGGTATGGGGGCGAATCTATTCTGAATGGTTTCCAACTTCAAGCTACGAACAAGCAAAGGGACCGGAGATATTGTGGAATGAAAGTAAAGATGTTACGTCTGATGCATTTAGAAGTGAAATATGGATACCCGTTAGGAAAAGGTGAGGAAGAGGCAGCGAATTCGTTTGGATTCGCTGCTTTTTTAATGGTCGGGATTCCGAAAGACTTGCTGCGGATTTCATGTGTTCCAAACCAACGTTATAGAAAAATAATATTGTAATCGTTTTCAACCTGTTGTATTATTCAGATAAAGGAAATCCGAAACGTTTTGGGAGATGTGCAAGTGACTACGATTAAAGATATTGCAAGAGTAGCTGGGGTGTCCGTTACGACGGTTTCAAGGGCGTTGAATGGGTACTCGGATGTCAATGAAGATACGAGAAAGAAGATTGCCCAAGTGGCAAAAGAGTTGAATTACAGTCCGAATTCCATTGCTCGGAGTCTGGTGATGAAGAAATCGAAGACGATTGGATTACTCGTTTCCGGATTCACGAAGGAAAGTGTGAAGGATAATTTTATCGTGGAAGTTCTTGCGGGCATTAATGATTTTGTGTCAGGTTCTGATTACGATCTTGTGTTATTTAATACGAATTCATCGAAGCAGCGAGAAAAGACCTATACTCAGCTTTGCAGGGAACGAAGAGTGGATGGAGTGATCATCCAGGGGATCAGAACCGATGATCCATATTTACACGAAGTGGTGGAAAGTGATATTCCCTGTGTATTGATCGATATTCCCCTTGAGTCTACGAATGTAAGTCATGTGACCACAGATAATGTGTCGGGGGCTGAAAAAGCGGTCCGGCATTTAATCGATCAGGGCCACAGGAATATCGGGATGATCAATGGGCACGAGTTTGCGTTTGTCAGTCAGCAGCGACTGGAAGGTTATCATGCCGCCTTGCGTCAAGCACAAATAGAAAGTAAACCCGACTACATCGTAAACGGCGCTTTTACTGAAGAAAGCGGAAGGGCAGCAGCCCATGGATTGCTTTCCTCAAACCCGGAAATCACCGCCATCTTTTGCTCCAGTGATTTAATGGCGATAGGGGCAATGAGTGCTGCGAAAGAGTTGGATATTAAAATTCCGGAAGATCTTTCGATTGTTGGATATGATGATATCCTCCTTGCTTCGTATGTGAGCCCTAAGCTTACGACCATCCGACAAAATAAATTTCAATTGGGTTATGAAGCGGCTAAATTATTATGGGATTTGTTAACGAATCAGTCTGAAACCCATCGAATGGTGTTGGAAACGAAATTGATCGAGAGGGAGAGTACGAACCGCATAATCGAATAAGAGTTGGCGTGTCATTTCACGGACCAGCCATTATTCAGGAGTAAATCCGAAACGTTTTGGATCCAATGGATATATTTTTTTACTCTTTTACCAAAACGTTTCGGAAACAATGTGTAAAAGTAGGAGGAACCTATATGAATTACAGAGTGATTAAAGAAAACAACTTATTTCTTCTTACAGATGAACAGGGAGATATCACTTCAGAGCACAGCTACGGGCTGGGTTTATACAAGAATGATACGAGGTATTTAAGCAAGTTAAATGTGAAAATCAATCATCAAAAACCGATTCTATTACATTCGGATGGATCTGAAAACTATATGTCTACGATTCTATCGACAAATCCCCACCAGGAAGAGGAGGGCAATCTTATTCTGTGGCGAGAATCCGTCGAGATCGAACGTAAGCGCTTTATTTATGATGATGTGTTATATGAAACGATAAAAACAAAAAACTATTACCCAAAGCCGGTCTCGTTTGAGTTGAGTATAGAAGTCGATGTGGACTTTAACGATATGTTTATCGTACGCGGCTTCCAAACGGGAAAGGTAGGAAAAAGAACGGGACAGAAAGTGGAAGACCAATCCCTCATCTTCCAATACGAAGGAGCAGACGGTATCAATCGCGCGACCAACATTCACTGGGATGCAAAGGCGAAAAATGTGAATGAAACTGGAGAGGTCACATTCCAGGTGGAGCTTCAGCATGAGGAAGAGCGATCCATTACATTTATGATCGTGCCCATGGAAAATGCAGAAACGAGAGATGACGTGTTACCTGTCGAAGAGGCCCTGCAAAGATTAAGAGTTTCTTATAAAAAATGGTCCGCTGGGTTAACAAAGGTAGAAACCGATTACGAACCACTTCAGCGTCTGGTGAACAGAGGGTTATCCGATCTTAGAGTGTTATTGAATGACACTGGATATGGAAAGTTTCCTGTAGCTGGTCTGCCTTGGTTCGGGGTACCATTTGGTCGCGATAGTCTTATTGCGGCACTGCAAATGATTGCCTTCCAGCCACAGGTTGCAAAAGGCACCCTGTTCACGATGGCGAGCGAGCAAGGAACGAAGGTGGATCCCTGGAGAGACGAACAACCAGGGAAGATCATGCATGAAATTCGCTATGGAGAGCTTGCGAATACGAATCAGATTCCGTTCACGCCTTATTACGGGACGATTGACGCCACACCGTTATTCCTTGTCCTGCTAACGGAGTATGTGAAATGGACAGGGGATTTCGGCACATTCCGAAAGCTTTCAAACAACGTAAAGAACGCTTTGAACTGGATTGACCAATATGGAGATCGAGATGGAGATCTTTTCCTTGAGTATCACCAGGAATCTTCCAAAGGAATTGCCAATCAGGGCTGGAAGGATTCCGGGGATTCCATCGTTCACCGAAACGGGGACTATGCGGATACGCCGATCGCGTTGGTAGAGGTCCAAGGCTATGTGTACCAGGCAAAACGGGGACTGGCTGCCATTTATGAAGCACTTGAGGATCATGATACAGCTTCCAGATTAAATGCAGAAGCGAAAAACCTACAAGAACGATTTGAACAGGAGTTTTGGATGGATGACCTTGAATTCTACGCCATCGCTCTTGATCGAAAGAAAGAGAAGGTAGGTACGATTACATCGAATCCTGGGCATGTGTTGTATTCGGAAATCATGACAGGGAACCGTGCTGATAAAGTCAGTCAAACATTAACAGGTGACAGCATGTTCTCCGGTTACGGAATCCGTACGATGGGGAAAGGGGAAGCAGGCTATAACCCGATGAGCTACCATGATGGAAGTGTCTGGCCTCATGATAACAGTATGACTTTGCTCGGATTAAGCAAGCTGGGATTAACGGCTGAAGCGAAGAAGGTCATGAGTGGGCTGATTGATGCGTCCCGTCATTTCGAATACGACCGCCTTCCCGAATTATTCTGCGGGTACGAGTCAACGATCGGAAAGGCAGTAAAGTATCCTGTCGCATGTTCTCCGCAAGCATGGGCAGCGGGGACACCTCTTGTGTTTGTTCAATCTTTATTGGGGCTTTTCCCGAATAGCCTTCAAAAAGAGATTCATTTACATCCGATTTTACTCAATGGGATGAATACCTTAACGGTTCAAAATATTGCGATTGGTGATGGAGTGCTTTCTCTCTCCGTTGTACGAAATGGTGACAAAGTAGATACCACGATTATGGAAAACTCAACCGGCTATGACATTGTAAAAGAAAAACAAACAGTTTAGGTACACCTGGGAATAAGCTTCCTATTTTTCATAAATCAATAAAGGGGTTGGAAGAAATGGTGAAAATGAAGTGGATGGCGAGTTTAGGAATGACGACGATGTTAGTGGGATCAGTGCTTGCGGGATGCAGTGGTTCGGATGAGAAAGCAAGTTCAAACGGCGGGGATGGTGAAAAAGTGGAAATCACCCTTGCAGGCTGGGGTGGGAATCCTTCAGAGCAAAAGCTCCTGAAGCAAACCCTTGAAGACTTTGAAGCGAAGCATCCAAATATCGATGTAAAGCACGAAGTCATTTCTGAGCAGTACATGGATGTCTTGAAAACGCGTCTTATCGGTGGGGAAGGACCGGATGTCTTCTATCTTGATGCCCTGGAAGCACCTGCCCTGATTGACACCGGGGTCGTTGAACCACTGGATGATTATGTGACGGAAGACTTTGATGTGAAAGATTTCGAGAAGCCGATGCTTGAAGCATTTCAAGTCGATGGAAAAACGTACGGATTTCCGAAAGATTACTCGACTTTAGCACTCTTCTATAATAAGAAGATGTTTGAAGAGGCGGGTGTCGAAGTTCCGAAAACATGGGAAGAACTCCGTGAAGTTTCAAAAGCCCTGACGAAAGATGGCGTCTATGGATTTGGTGTGGCTCCTGAGCTCGCCCGTCTTTACCACATCGCACAGGCAACGGGTGGGGAAGTCGTGAAGGATGACAAAGCGAACTTTGCTTCTGATAAAGTGGTGAATGCCCTTCAGCCGATCATCGACCAGCATAACAAAGACAAAACCTCTGCACAGGCTTCAGAAGTCGGAGCGAACTGGGGTGGAGAAATGTTCGGACAAGAAAAAGCGGCCATGGTCATTGAAGGGAACTGGACGATTCCATTTTTAGAGGATACATTTCCTGATGTAGAATACGGAACGGCTGAATTACCGACCATTGATGGAAAAAAAGGAACAATGGCTTACACGGTGGGATATGTGATGAATGCCGCATCTGAAAAGAAGGAAGCTTCATGGGAGCTGATTTCGTATCTGACAGGTAAAGAAGGAATGGAAACTTGGACATCCAAAGGATTTGCCCTTCCGACACGTAAGTCAGTTGCTGAAAAATTAGGATATGACAAAGATGAATTAAGGGGTGCACTGGTAGCAGGAGCACCATATGCAACAGTTTGGGCAGAAGGAAAGAATCTGCCGATCATCATGAATAACTTTAACAACCAGTTCATCGCAGCCTTCCTGGGAGACCGCCCATTGGATGAAGCTCTGAAAGAAGCACAGGAACAGGCAAATAGCGAAATTCAATAATCTTTCTAAAGGTACCTGGCACTCATGAACGTGTCAGGTACAACTTTACCATTGACTGTATTCTTTCTTTTTAGGTCTTGGCTTTTAGACCTTGGCGGAAAGAATACAGGTAATAGGTGCAGGTTAACGAGACAGATAGAAAGTAGGGATAAGAATGAACAAACCATCTTCCAAAAAAAGATTAAAAGATGCAGGACAAGGATACTTATTTATGTCACCGACACTGCTGGTATTAGCCGTGTTTATCATTGGACCGATTCTATATGCCATTTTTTTATCCTTTCATAAAGTTCAACTCCTTGGTGATATGAGTTTCGATTTTGTGGCTTTCGACAATTTTACCAGGATCATGGAAGACAACCGGGCCATCATTGCGTTGAAAAACACAGCGAAATATGTGCTGATCGTGGTACCGACACAAACCTTCCTCGCCTTGGTATTAGCTGCTACGTTAAATGCAGGATTAAAGGGTGAGAAGCTGTTCCGGATCGTCTACTTCTTACCGACGTTAACGTCTTCAGCCGTATTGACCCTGATTTTTATGTGGATGTACAACAAAGAAGGGTTGATCAATAACATATTAGATAAAGTCGGTTTGCCCACCTACAATTTTCTGGGAGATCCCGATATCGCCTTGAATGCCATCATGCTGATGAATATTTGGGCGACGGCTCCGTTTTTCATGGTCATTTATCTTGCTGCCCTACAGGATATTCCCGACTCTTTATACGAAGCTGCTGAACTGGACGGAGCGAGTGCCATTCAGAAGTTCTTCTATGTGACTGTTCCGTTCCTCAGACCGGTTACATCCTTCGTGGTGATCATGGGAGTCATCGGCACGTTCCAGTTGTTTGATCAATCGTATATCTTCTCAGGGGGATCCGGGGGACCCAATAACTCGACGTTAACGGTCGTGCTCTTAATCTATCAATATGCGTTTAAATCATTGGGATCCATGGGATATGCAGCGGCCCTCGCCTTTGCACTGGCTCTCATCATCCTGGTGGCCACCTTGATACAACGTAAATTCTCTAAAGAAGAATCACTCTATTAATGGGGGGACTAAAGCATGAATTCAAAGAAAAAGACGTTCAGTAAACGTCTCCTGTACATCGTTTTGATCGGCTATGCCATCACGACCCTGATCCCATTTCTATGGGCACTGTCTTCTTCATTTAAAACGCTGGAAGAAATCATAAGCGGGGCAATGAACTTCATACCAAAGAATTTCACTTTAGATAATTATAAACAAATCTTCATCAAACAGGAGCTGTTTCCGAGATGGTTGTTCAATAGTTTGTTCATCGCTGTAGTCGGTACCGCTTTAAATATCATTTTTAATTCCATGTCCGGATATGCCTTGGCAAGGTTGAGCTTTCCAGGAAAAAAGGCATTGTTCATCATGATCCTGGCTGTCCTGATGATCCCGGCACAGGTCACCATGATTCCGAACTACTTAATTTTAAAGGAAATCGGATGGCTTAACTCTTATCAGGGGATGATCGTACCGGCGATGATCAATGCGACTTTCATATTTATGATGAGACAATTCTTCATCAACTTCCCGAAGGAACTGGAAGAGGCTGCCCAGATCGATGGTCTCAACCGTTTCGGTATCTTCTTCAAAGTCGTGTTGCCACTGGCCAAACCGGCCCTGGCTGCCCAGGCGATCTTTGTCTTTATGGGCTTTTGGAACAACTTCATGACTCCATTGATCGTCATGACGGATACGGAAATGTATACCTTGCCGTTAGGGCTGAACACCTTCAAAGGACAGTATGTCAGCTATTGGAATTACATCATGGCAGCATCGATGGTATTTACACTTCCCGTTCTGTTGTTGTATGCATTCTTTAATCGGTACTTTATTAAGGGGATTTCGTTTACAGGTGGGAAATAGCAGTTGGGGGAGCTTCCGAAGCGGAAGCTCTTTTTTTTAGGTTAATTGTGGTACATGTAAGTTGGACATGTCCGAATCCATTACGATCACTAAAAAAGCGAACCCTATAAGGATTCGCTTTTTCACATCATGCCCCTGCCCAAACATCCTTCGCGTATCGACCATCCTCTTCCAATGATCTGAGCCATTTATCGGCTTCTTCTTTCGATGTTTGATAGAAACGCATATAGCTTTCTACTAACGTCTTTTCTACATCCGGAGCCATTTTGCTTCCGTCACCACAGATGTATAGTCGTCCGCCTTCTTTCAATAATGGCAGGATTTCTTCTGCATTTTCTGCGAGTCGGTGCTGGACGTATGCTTTTTCTTGACCCGGGCATCTTGAGAATGCCGTATGGAGTGTGACGATCCCGTCTTTTTCCGCTTGTTCCAATTCGCTCTGATACAGGTAATCGTGCTCCGGATTGCGGCAACCGAAGTAGAGATGGGCCGCACCGAGTGCTTTTCCTTGCTCCTTAAGAACACCACGTGCCTGGATGAATCCTCTGAATGGAGCGATTCCCGTTCCCGGTCCGATCATGACAATCGGGGTTTCACTATCCTCAGGAAGCTGAAAGTTCGATTGTGGTGTAGAGATAAAGCAGGCGATTTTGTCTCCTTGGGATCGCTCTGCCAGGTAGTTGGATGCGATTCCTTTGTATTCACCATGTCCGCTCCAGGCATCTCCCCGGACGACGCTGACGGTGATGGTTGCCTCTCCGTTTTTGTATAAAGGTGAGCTTGAAATCGAATAATACCGTGCCTTTAATGATGGAAGAAGTGCAAGGAATCTTTCAAACGGTATTTCACATGCCATGTACTTCTCCACAAGATCAAGCATCGTTACTCGTTTACTTAATACCGACTCTTTATACGTCTCATCTTTTAGTAGTTCCTCGAGTTCCACGACGTGAGGAGGGCAGACAGTATGAGCGGCCAGGGTCCTGATTTGAGAACGGGTAGCGGGTTCTTGGAACTCTACATAATTGGCCAGTAATTCATAAAGTTTTACAGGCTTTTCTGTAGGGAGGTGCGCCGCTTTACCGGAATCACCCGTCAATGTAACGAAGTCCTGTGCGTTCAGGTTGAATCGACTGAGCACTCGCTCGACAAGAGACGACGGATTTTGCGGAAGAACCCCGATATGGTCGCCTTCCTGATAGGTAACACCTTCTGGCAGCGTGAGGGTGATATGTCTCGTGCTCCTGTCGCTTTCTGCGTGGTGTAACTCTGTATTCTCATTTACCACCGCGGTAAAGGCATGGTGAGTGCGTGCCAGCGGTGTGTCGCTCACATCACTGACGTAATTCATGGTAATCGAGCTATTTGCTCCATCATTCTGATGGAGTTCGATGTTCAAGTCATCAGCCAGGTTTGGCCAAAGGGACTCTGCCCATTTTTCATAATCCCCTTCAAAGTCGTCGCTTGCATCACCGTGCCCGATTTCAGCGATGCGGTGTCCGCCTTTTTCAAACAGCTGTTCATCTATGAAGTTAGGGATCCTCTGATACGTAGTCGCCCAGTTATGGTCACCACATCCGAACACTGCGTAATGAACCCCTTCAAAGTCATTAGGCCCACTTTCTTTCAGCATGGAAATGAATTGACCTGCGTTGTCAGGCGGGTTTCCGTTATAGGAAGCAGAGACCATGATGACCGCTCCTGCTGTTGGGAGTCCATCACTGTATTCATCCAATGTAGCGATCTCTGTCCGGAATCCTTGTTGACGGCCTGTTTCCCCCAGATCCCGGGCAATTCCTTCCGCTGTTCCCATGTTTGAACCATATAGGACGAGCAAAGGTGTGCCGTGGGATGATTCTACCGGGACAGATGCAGCAGTTTTTTCCGGTTTTGCTTCTTCGGAGGAAGCGATTGAGAATGCCATGGCAGGCTTACGGGGGGAAACCCGCATCGTCAATCCATCAGGCTTGAGAGTCAGCGTTTCTTTGACGTCCAGTTGATAGTCTTGATGATCGATCAGGTCAAAATGCTGCAGGACCATTCCGAGCACCAGTGTCGCTTCATGAAGGGCGAACTGCTGCCCGATGCAGGCGCGCTGCCCATTACCGAACGGTTTGTACGCGTGATAGGGAATGGAAGACGGGTCTTCGAATCGTTCAGGAATGAATGATTCCACGTCATCTCCCCATACGGATGGATCCCGATGTAATTCAGGGATGACGAGTGTGAACACATCATCTTTTTTGACATCATATTGGCCGCCAAGTGTTGTGTCGTCTTTGGCATATACAGAAAATGCAGGGGCGGTCGGCCAAAGTCTCAGCGTTTCATTCAAGACCATGCGAACATACTTCAACTGTTTCACTTGCTTATAGTCAGGAATGGAATCTCCCACCACGCGATCGACTTCCTCTTGAGCTTTTTTTAATTTTTCCCGGTTGTTCATCAGGTAGTAAAGGGCGAAGGAGAGGAGTCCACTCGTGGTTTCATGACCTGCAATCAAGAAGGTAATGATTTGAAAGCGGATGTTTTCGTCACTGAGCGCCTCGCCTGTTTCGGGATCCGTTCCTTTCAACATATAGGAGAGGAGATCTTCTTCCCCTTGATCCCCGGTTGACTTGCGGTCGGCAATCAAGTCATCGACAAGGGAGAACATGTACTCGATGTCTTCCCTGAATTGTTTCTTCGATTTGATCATCAGTTTATCTTGAAGACCGAGGCGTTGTGATTGGTTCATCGCTTCATCCAGAGCCCGCACCATACTGTCGACAAAGGGGTGGGAGGTTTCCCGGTAGAAGCTGTTAAAACGGAAATTGAAACCACAGAGTCCGATGGTATCCAGGGTCAGACGGGTCATATCCTCAGGGACGTCAATCTCATCTGCTGGGTTTAGGCGTGCCCATTTTTGGATGAGCTGGGTGGCGAGGTCCACCATCTTTGAGTGGTAGCCTTTCATGGCCTGCTGGCTGAAACTTGGCAGCAGGATATTATGCGCCTTCTTCCAGTTCATCTCTGTCGTTTCACTGGTGAAAAGTCCGTCTCCACCAAAGGCTCTCACTTTTTGCAGGGCCGGTCCGACTTTTTTATCAAAACGGGTTTCATCGCATATTTCTTTTGCAAGGGAAGCACTGGAAACAAAGGTGCTCATTCTGCCAGGAAACTGGAACTGATAGATGGGTCCCAGTTCCCTGGAAAGCTTCATAAATGATTGAAGGGGTTTTTCTTTATCGATTACGGGCAAATTCCCGAGTGGTCCATACGTTTTCGGTTGTGGATATTGAGATTGTTGTGTCATGGTTTCTTCACCTCATATTAAAGTTTGGTAGTGGCGGAATGAACGTTCATTCCGTTTGGGATATGAGAAACGAATCGCTTCTCACATATGTAATCGAACAGCGTCCCACATACTTTCCTCTACATCTGCAAGCATGGAGGCATCAGGCTCTAATTCTCCGATCCGGACAAGTCGCTGAAGCTCGAGAAAGGCACCATAAAGGATGGCAATCAAAGCCGTGGAAGGCAGGTTCTTGATGATCTTCTTCTCTTTTCCGGAATCGAAGAAGCATTTAAATAAATTCAACAGTTCCTCAAAGCATGTGTGACTTTCTTTATTCAGGAAATGGGCGCTGCTGTGTGTCCTGATGAAGTAGAGAGCCTGGCTTTGTTCTTTTGTAAATTGAATCATCGATTGGAAAATATGATGAAATTGCTTCCGTATCGACTGCTCATAAGGGAAAGCATTTTCCACCGTGTTCGTAAAAATCTTCACATATTCTTGAAATATCGTATTCCCAAGGACTTCTTTATTTTCAAAATAGCGATAGATGGTTCCTGCTCCCACGCCTGCGGACGAGGCAATCATGGGAATCGTGGTGGCGTCATAACCCCGCTCTGCAAATAGAGCCAGTGAACTCGCTACAATGCTGTCCCGCTTATTTAATGCCATTGACATACTACCTCAGCCTTTCATAACGGTAATGCGGAATGAATGTTCATTCCAGTATAGTGTATACCCATGTGAAAGTGTTCTCAATCACACGAAATACCCATTATTTGTGAAGGTTTTGTTAAGACGGGGTATGGCCCTTTTTTCTTTTCTATTATATTTGCCGGTCCCACTCTAGCATTTTTTCATAGAATAACCATGTAAGAGAGCTCACTTACTAGAGTTATGAATAGAAAGGAGGGATTCTATATGCCGTTAGGGCTAATTGCCTTTCTAATCGCCGCTTTATTACTTGTCGCATGGTTATTGGTTTCGATTCTGGCTCCAAACAGCAACCTGGTAGCTGTTTTGAGAAATGCCGTTGGAAGTACTTTAGGATTCTAATGTACAAAAGACCCTAATTTTTTGAGGCCACTGAAGAACTATTGCCTCTCAGAGATAGTTAAATAAAAAATGGCCCGTTTGGAGTGAATTTTTCCAAACGGGCCATTTTTTTAGAAGAAAAAGGGGGCTCTCTC